>NZ_JBWJFG010000010.1:0-57747 GCF_056388495.1 Corynebacterium sp. TUM25020
AGCACAAATGTGGCCGGAGGTGCGGGATGGTGTGGGTAATAGCTTTCGGGGAGCTATTCTTTGGTGATTTGTGGTGTGTGGTCTGGGGTTATGGTGGCATGCGGACACACTTTTCTTTACTTAACCCTCCTTGCGCCCCTATCACTCACAGTGTAAGAAGTTACTAGCCCCAGAATTTAGTAGCCTAGCCTAACCTAACCTCATCCATACGGAAGGATCGCTCCCTCAAAGTGATCGCTACCTCTGTGGGCACCGGGACTGCTTCGCAGGCAGCCCGGGACAAATGGAAACTTTCCCCTCACGAGACAAGGTTCAACAAGTACAACTATGGAGCATTCAGCCAATTCCGGCCCATCGCTACGCATCCTTACTCGTAGCGATCTCGCAGACATCGAACTCCCTCCCGAACAAGTCATCCGTGCCGTCGAAGACGGCTACCTCGCTCTGGAATCCGGAGCCTCCCGCTGCCCTACGAAAATGATGATCGACCTCCCCGTAGAGAGCCGCGACTCCATCGCCTTTTCTATGCTCGGTTTCGACGCCGCGCGAGATCTCGTCGGATACAAGACTTCATACCGCAAAGGCAGCGACAACCGAGACCAGTACTACACCACAATTACCCTGTACGATGACGAAAGCGGTCTGCCTTATACCCTCATGGACTGCCAGAAAGTCGGCGCCTCTCGCACCCCGGCAACCACCGCGCTCATCGCTCGCGAGTGTGCGCGCGCAGACGCCACCTCCGTCACGATGCTCGGAACCGGACTGCAGAGCACGAACACGCTGGCATATCTGCTCACGGTCCTGCCGAATCTCCAGAATCTCCGCCTCCACGGCACGCACCGTGAAGGTATCAAGGACACACTGAGCATTCTGCGTCGCTGGTTCCCGGACCGCTCCGTCGAACTCATCGGAAACGCCAGATCACTGGTTAACACGAGTTCAGAAAGCAACTCTGCCGCTGTAACCTCAGCCCGCGACATCATCACCCCGGACGCCGACGCCGTACGCGAAGCAGTCTCGACCAGCGACATCACCGTGGTGGCGTCAGGTCGCGCTTGGCACCCAAAGATCCATACCAGCTGGATTCCCGAAGGCGGACTGTTGATCTCTGTTGCGTCGAAGGGCGTAGCCGATGGCGCTGTTGCGGAGGCCGACCGTGTTATCGCAACCAGCCAAGGGCAGTTCGACCTCGTCGGCCAGAGGCTCCTCCAGGGGCGCGATGTGCAACTCGACGCCACACTCCCTTCCATCCTCGCCGGCCAGATTCCGGGTCGTACCAGCGACTCTGAACGCATTTTCGCCTTTTGCAGCGGAATGATCATCACAGACATTCCCGTAGCTCACGAACTCGCTGTGCGGGCGTTTTCCGCAGGAAGGGGAAGTGAGGTCGGACTGTGGAGTTAGCGCCCAGCCTGCCACCGCTCCTACAAGCGTGGGAGGAGGAACTACTAAACGACCCCTGGACTCTGCCCCAGATGCGGGAGTTGGCGTCGGGATCTTTCCATGTGCTGTATCCAGCTCAACTGCGTACCAATCTGAGTGATTTTGCCACCATCGCCCAGGATATGAACGTGGACTGCACTGTATTCTTCGCGCGCAAGGCAAACAAGGCCGAGTGTTGGCTGCGCGAAATCGTCGCCGCAGATCAGGGAGTAGACGTGGCCAGCGGACCGGAGCTCGTCGGCGCTCTAGCCGGAGGAATTCGCGGGACAAAATTGGTGATCACCGGCGCGGAGAAACCAGACAATCTGCTGTGGCTAGGTATCCGTCACGGATGCACGATCGCAGTGGATTCGCCCGGTGAATTGCAAAGAATACTCAACATCGCCCGATTGGAGGCCTCTTCGCACCCGACCGACGACCACCCCCGCGTACTGCTGCGTATTCTGCCCGCCGAGCAGACTGAGAGTCGCTTCGGCAGTACGCCCGAAGAGTGGTCAGCTTGCATTTCGGGTCTGCCTGAGCTCCGGAAGCACGTCGATATCGCCGGTTCCTGCTTCCACCTCAACGGCTATAGCTCCCAACAAAGGGGCAGAGAAGCACACCGCAACCTGGACTTTATGCGCGAACTGCGCCGCCAAGGGTGGAGAGCGGACACTCTAGACATTGGTGGGGGATTCTCAGTTCGCTACAGCACGGATGCCGACTGGGCAGCTTTCAAGCCTACGTTGACAGACGCGAGCGCTTTCCACGCAGGCCACGTCCCCAATGCCTCCTATCCCTACGGAGGGGAGAAAGCGACCGGGCCGGAGATGCTACGCGCTATTCTGAATACCCCCACCAAACACGCCGACGGGCAGAACCTCGCCGAGAGGTTGCGCGCAGAGAACGTAAAGCTGGCACTTGAACCTGGAAGAGCGCTCCTCGATGGCTGCGGACTGACAGTGTTCCCAGTTCAGGGAGTGAAAAGCGCAAAGACGGAACACAACTCCCCAGACATCAATCTGCACGAAAATTCGCGCCATGGATACCAGATACTCACCGCCGCAGGGCTCAGCATGAGCCTATCCGAACAATGGAAATCCAGCGAATTTTTGCCGGACCCCACCCTTTGGCCACAACACGCAGGCACTCCTACACGCGCCTGCGTCGGCGGATCGAGCTGCATGGAATACGACATGCTCACTTGGAGAACCATCAGCTTTCCCCGCATGCCTAAGCGTGGAGACCTACTGATCTATCACAACACGGCTGGATACCAAATGGATAAGAACGAGAGCTCCTTCCACCAACTTCCGCTTCCCAGCCGCTTCGTCTGGGATAGTTCAACCCCCACCATTCGTCGTGATCACCCCGTGCATGTGGAACTCTGAAAGGCTATTGGCACACACCATGAAAATCTCAACTCGCACTCCCCGCCTAGCGATGTCCGGCACGGGAGGCAAAATACCGCACCCTGCCGTGGGCACGGTTGCCCCGCCAAGCGTCAGTACCAAAATCTGCGACTTAATTGGTAACACCCCCGCACTGGAGCTTTGCAGCACCGGCGCCGGAAGCCGTCTCATTCTCAAATTGGACTGCTTCAACCCCACCGGGAGCGTCAAGATCCGTATGGCGATGGAAATGGTACTAGGCGCCGAGCGGGCTGGACTCCTACATCCAGGTAGCAGGATCGTTGAGCCCACCTCGGGAAACACAGGACTTGGCCTGGCTATCGCTGCTTCCCAGCGCGGGTACAGGTTTACCGCAGTGGTGGATCATCACGCTGCCAAAGACAAACTCGATGCCATGCGTGCCCTCGGTGCCGAGCTGGTGTTCGTCGGCTCACCGGAGGCGAGCACTCCTTCCACCGTAGCCCGGCGGAACATGGCGAAGCACATCGCCGAATCCGACCCAAACGCCTGGTGGCCCGACCAACACAACAACCCGGACAACCCGGCCGGATATGCACAACTCGCACACGAGCTTTCCATCCAATGCCTGGACGGCGTTGACGTGCTCGTCGCCGCCGTGGGCACGGGCGGCACACTCTGCGGAACCACACGTGAACTTAGGAGAATGGGGCATGAGGTAAAGACGGTGGGCGTCGAGCCAGAAGGATCTATCATCTTCGGAGGGTCGGCCGGCTCCTACAAACAATCTGGCGCGGGTGCTCCCGGCGGCTTCACTATCGGGCGAAACGTGGACTATTCCCTTATTGATCAGCAAATCAAGGTGGGCGACGTCAAGGCCTTCGCCACCTCGCGTGTACTCGCCCGGCGACACGGACTAATGGTGGGAGGAACTGCCGGGGCAGCAATCCATGAAGGACTGCAGACCTTGCAGACCTGCCCCGCGAACAGCACCGTTGTGGTGCTTGTGTGCGACGCTGGGGAAAAATACCTGGACACGGTGTTTAACGACACATGGCTGGATAGCCACGGGTTACGCTCCGAAATTGCCGAGCGACACGTGGAAAACATGCTTCGCGCCTACCGCGATTCTCGCTCGTTATGCGCCGACTGCCAGGCGCCACGCTGCAGCGCGGTGCGGAGATGAAGGTGGCCGCGAGGTTGAGCTCCATGCAGAAGTATCGCGAAGTCCTGGGAATTTCTCTTCCCATCGCCGGGGTGCAGCTCGCTGGGGTAGCGCTGACCACCACGGACGTTCTGATGTTGCAATCCGTGGGCGTAATGGCGATCGCCGGCGGTGGCCTGGCGATGCAGCTCTACAACCAGATCCGCACGATGTGCGTGGGTATGGTGACAGCCAGCTCAAATCTCGTAGCCGAAGCTGCGGCAGAGATGGAGCGGAAGGATCCTTCAGATCCACCTTCCGAGGAAAGCGCGGAGAGGATCCGCCGAGCCGTGCGCTCCTCTTTCGCCGTGGGCACGGGTACTGCGATTCTCGGCGCGCTATTGGCCATCTGCTTCGGAGCACTGGTTCTTGCTCTGCCCATCGACGAGCAGGTCGCCCGTCTCACCTTCGCCATGACGCTCACATTGGCGCCGGGACTCATCCCTATGTTGTGGCTCAATGTCTTGCGCCAGTTCGCCGTAGGCATGCGGAAACCAGGCTCTCTTCTAGGCATCACACTGGTATCAATCTTCGTCAACATAGCTCTGAACTGGACATTTATGGCTTTGTCGACATCGGATGCATGGAAAGTGGCGGGCATCGGACTGTCCACGACTATCGTCCAACTATTAACTCTGTTGGCCTTCCGTGTGATAGTGCTGCGCTTACCCGAGTTGCAACCCTATTTTCACGTCTTTCCCCGCGCAGGCGATGGGGAGACTATACGCCACCTAGTGCGTCTCGGAGTACCAGTCAGTCTGACCTATGGCTCGGAGGCGGCGATTACAACAATCGCCGGATTGGTGATGGGAACCCTCGGTCCACAGATGTTGGCGGCACATAACGTGGTAAACCAGCTGGCATACATCGTCTACCAGGTCTGCATCGGCTTCTCCCACGGCGGGTCGGTGCTCATCACGAGGGCACGAGCCGAAGGTGCCAACGCGGTACGCGCGGTGACCCGGCGCGTATTACTCGTCGTGGTCACGTACCTAGGGGCTATGGGAATGCTATGGCTCCTGCTGGGGCGCTGGGTGCTGAGCCCGTTCCTGGGAGATGCCGACGCCACCACCTTCCATATCGCTGTCCTGCTTCTGTGCCTCGCGGTGTTACAGCAGTTCTCTAAGGGAATTCAGAATGTGGCGGTGGGATTACTGAGAGGGCTCAAGGACACTACTTCCGGGCTGCGCTGCACTCTCATTGGATACTGGCTGGTCGGCGTACCCGGGATTCTGGTGATGGGCAAGCTCCTGAAATGGGAGGGCTACGGCGTGTGGTGGGGGTTGATTGTCGGCTTCGCCACCACTGCGGTGCTGCTACTACGAGCCTTTTTTCGACGCCTCGCTTCACTTAGCTAACGGGGGTGTGGGGCAGCGAAATGACGACATTCTCTTCCAAGCATTGCCATCTACATAAGGTCTGGCTAATCTAAGTAAGTCGACCCAAAGAAAGGAACACAGTTGACCCTCACGTCACTTAGGGCTCGCAGCCCCCGATCCCCCATGCACCCTCATCTTCGCATGGCTCGCGCAGTCGTCTCAGCCGTCGCTGCCACCGGCCTTTTTATGGCTGCCGCCTGTAGCACCAGTGATGGAGCGCACTCCGCAACCAACGTAGAAAAACAGCAGATCACCGACATCCTCGGGCGCAATGTCGAGGTTCCGAAGAAGGTTGAGCGGGTTCTCATGGGCGGACAGAGAATGCTCTACACCACCGCTATCCTCAACAAGGAAAACCCGCTCCAGGGGATCGTCGCTTGGCCCGATGACTTGCAGCAGAACGACCCCGGCACTTACAAGAAGTACCAACAGAGATTCTCCGAGATCGGGGATATTAAGCAGACCGGTGAGGTTTACGATGGCTCGATGTCCGTCGAGCAGGCCCTGGAATCTCGCCCAGATGTCTTCATTGTTTCCGCGAACAGTTTCGACGCCGCCCAAGACGCCGGCATCGTCGACGGTCTTAACAAGGCCGGAATCCCCACCGTCGCCGTCGACTACTTCACTGACCCAGTAAAAAACACCGCACCAAGTGTGCGCTTGCTCGGCAAAGTACTCGGGCACGAAAAGGAGGCGGAGAAGTACGCCCGGTTCTACGAATCCAAGGTGGACATGGTTCACGACCGGTTGGAAAAAGCCAAGGCCACTCCCACCCCAACCTTCCTCTGGCGAGCTCCCGGCTACTTCGACTGCTGCTCCACTTTCGCCAAGTCCAACCTGGCTCAATTAGTCACCGCAGCAGGTGGTAAGAACCTGGGAGACGACATGATTGAAGGTAAGCAAGGCCAAGTCTCCTCCGAAGCGCTGGCTGGAAAAGACCCGGACGTCATCATCGCCACCGGCGCTGACTGGACTGATGCCAAGCAGCAGCAAAAAAAGACTGGCTTTATCCCCCTCGGTTACGACGAGTCCGCCGATCAGGCAGCCCGGGATTTTCAGCGCGTCGTTAACGGGCAACCTGTCCTCAAGGAAATGCGAGCCGTCAAGGACAAGAGAGCCTACGCCGCGTGGCATCACTTCTACGACTCTCCGTACAACTACCTGGCCATCGAGTGGTTCGCCAAGGCCATGCACCCCGACCTGTTTGCCGACATTGACCCGCAGGCTGACATGAAGGAACTGCACGAAAAATTCCTCCCCGTGGAGGCGAGCGGCACCTTCTGGACTGGTTTGCCATGAGCCACGTCGCCCCGACACGGTCAATCCCTGCCGTAAACGGGAAGGATCACAAAGACAGCATCCCGCAACGTCAACGTCCCGGCGTGAGCTGGTACCGAGCAGCCAGCAGGCGCAAGGTGGCAATCATCGCCGGGCTCGCGGCTCTGCTATGTGCAGTCACCGCCACAGATTTCCTCATCGGCAGCAGCATGCCTGCTAATGAGGCGATATATGTGCTATTTCACCCCAGCGATTCCCGCCCTGTTGACCGACAGATCATCTTTGATATTCGCCTACCAATGACCATCACGGCGGTCCTCATCGGCGCTGCCCTCGCTGCCGCTGGTGCAGAGATGCAAACCATCCTGGGCAACCCCCTCGCTGAGCCCTACACACTGGGTATTTCCGCCGCCTCCAGCTTCGGCGCCGCCTTCGCCACCGTCTCCGGATTCACCGCCGCAGGAATTGGTGCAACGCTGGGGATGGCCGGCAGCGCGTGGGTGTTCGGGATCGCAGCATGCGCGGTGATTGTCCTCTTCTCCCGGTCAAAGAGCGCCGGCACGCAGGGAATGATCTTGCTAGGCATTGCAATCGTGTTCCTTTTCGACGCTCTCCTGGCACTGATGCAATACCTCGCCTCGCAGACCCAGCTAGAGCAGGTGGTCTTCTGGACGATGGGCAGTATCACGCGCGCCACGTGGCCCCAGATCGGCCTCCTGGCACTCGTCTCGCTGATCGTCATCGCATTCTTCTACCGCAACGCGTGGACACTGACGGCGTTTCGAATGGGAGACGACCGCGCCAGGTCCATGGGAATCAACGTCAACAGGCTGCGCACGCTCACACTGGTGGGCGTCTCCCTCATGGCTGCGACTGCCGTTTCGATGGCCGGGACGATTGGCTTTATCGGCCTCGTCGGCCCGCACATCGCCAGGATGCTTGTCGGCGAGGATCAGCGCTTTTTCCTCACTACATCCATCTTCTCCGGGGCGCTCTTGCTTACCTCAGCCTCCGTGGTCTCCAAGCTGATCCAGCCCGGCGCGATCCTGCCCGTCGGCATCATCACGGCGATTGTGGGCGTGCCGGCGTTCGTCGTCCTCATCGTTCTGCGCCGTCCCCGAACCGTCTCCTCTCCCACCTAATACCCCCTCGCCGCGCCCACTTCTTCTCGCTCCAGCCCCTCCCTCACCCCAGAAAGGACAACCTCGTGGAACAGCCCGCCACGGTTCCGTCAGCCACCGCGCTGCAGGTCACCGACCTCAGTTTTTCCCACGGAGCAGCGCAGATCCTGAATGGCGTGTCTCTTCCGGGGATCAACGCCGGAACCGTCACCGCCCTTGTCGGCCCCAATGGCGCTGGTAAATCCACCCTGCTGCGCTGCATGGCTCAGCTGTGCCGATTCAGTGGCAGCGTCACCGGACCTGACGCGGTTTATTTGCCACAGGATCCCCCGCCGGAAAGCACCCTTACAGTGTTCGAATCAGTGCTGTTGGCGCTCCAACACTCCCGCACAGGGTTCAGAGGATTGCGAGTGGCCACAACTACACAGGATCGAGTCAGTACGGTCCTCGCACGACTGGGTCTGGAAAACCTCCAAGCCCGGACGATGTCCCAGCTATCCGGTGGGCAGCGCCAACTGGTGAGCTTCGCCCAGGCGATCGTGCGCCGACCCCAAGCCCTATTGTTGGACGAACCAACCAGCGCCCTCGACCTACGCAATCAGCTGACACTGATGGAGCATATCTGCACCTACGCCGTCGAGGCGCCAGCAGCGGTAGTGGTCACGATGCACGACTTATCGCACGCAGCGCGTTTCGCCGATCGTATCGTAGTGCTCCACAATGGCACCGTTTACTCACACGGAGCCGTGGAGGAAGTACTCACCGAGAACATGTTGCGAGAAGTCTACCGAGTCGATGGAACTGTCACGCCCACCGGCGATGGGACTGTAGCGATCACCACGTCAAGAGCCATTTGAGGGTCTGCTAAACTTGGCGAGTCACATAAATTTTTTTCCGTTCATGTTCCGACGTGACGGACCGCCCAATTTTTTCTAGCCCCCGGAGCCACACTCCCGCGCATCTTGGGGACACTAGGAGCGATCGATCGGCTCCGTAGTTCGGGACGTTGAAGGCGATTATGTGTTTGCCTAAGAAATCGTCGTCGAACTCGTTGGTTAGGGTGTTGTAGACACGTGGCATTGTTGGCCGTCCCCGTCACCATAGCGGTGGCACTCATCCTCGTCCCCCTGTTGGTCAAGACTCTTGACCGAAACGCCGGCTGGCCCTTGGGCCTGACTTTCCTGGCGCTCGCGGGGTACGTGATCAAACATGCCGACCCGGTCTTGAATGGCGAGACTGCCACGTGGTCTGTCACCTGGATCCAAAATTTCCTATCCGGAGCGAGCGGCGCAGGTAACGCAAGCGCGGGCGCAGCATCCACGGGCAACTCAACAGCCCTCGATCTGTCTCTGAAGATGGACTCTCTGGGGCTGTTCTTCACCCTCCTGGCTCTCCTTATCGGTGCCGTGGTCTTTATCTACTCCGCCGCCTACCTGCACAGGGGCGACAAAATCATGAGCTTCTACGTGCTCATGACCTCGTTTATGCTGGCAGTTCTACTACTGGTACTGGCGGACGACGTAGCGCTGCTGTTCATCGGCTGGGAGCTTGTCTCCCTGGCTTCGTTCTTCCTTATCGCCCGCTCGGGTTCCGGCGGCGAGGCCGGTTCGATCCGCACCTTGCTGCTGACCTTTGTCGGTGGTCTGTTCCTGCTGGCGGCACTCGGTATCGGTGTGGTCACCACGGGCACGACGGATCTCACGGCCATGCTGCACTCCCCCGCCTGGGACGGCCAGGACGTGCGTCTGGCTATCGTCGCCGTCCTTATCGCCCTGGCCGCGTTTTCAAAGGCCGCACAAATCCCCTTCCACTTCTGGCTGCCCGAGGCCATGGCCGCTGACACCCCGGTCTCTGCCTTTCTGCATGCCGCCGCCGTCGTGAAGGCGGGCGTGTATCTGCTGCTGCGCTTCTCCGGCCTCTTCGAGGGCGTCATGGCCTGGCATACGCTGCTCATCGTCATCGGCATGACGACCGCCATCATGGGCGCCGTGTTCGCGATCCAAAAGACGGATCTAAAGAAGCTCACCGCCTACTCCACTGTCTCCCAGTTGGGCTGGATCGTCGCGACCATCGGCGTGGGCACTCCCTTCGCTATCAGCGCCGCGCTGGTTCATACCGCCGCCCATGCGTTGTTTAAGTCCTCCCTGTTCATGATCGCCGGTGTGGTCGACCACCAAGCCGGGTCGCGCGATATTCGCCGCCTTGGCCCGCTGTGGCGCCAGATGCCTTTCACTTTCGTTTCCGCTGTGATCGCGGCGGCGTCAATGGCAGCGATTCCCCCAACCTTCGGCTTCGTTTCGAAGGAAGGCATGCTCACTGCCTTCGAAGATGCGCCACTGAGCAATGTGGGCGTCATCGTCCTGCTGGTCGCGGCGGGTATCGGCGCACTTGCCACGCTCGTGTACTCCGCCCGCTATGTGCTGGGTGCCTTTGTCGACGGGCCCAAGGATGTCTCGCATGTCAAGGAAGCCCCGGTGAATCTATGGCTGCCTGCCGTGCTGCCCGGCGTGCTATCGCTGCCGGTTGTCGCGTTCATGGGTATCTTCGATGAGACGATCGATCAGGTGGTGGAGGCTACAGGGCTCGGCCATGCACATACGCACTTAGCGCTCTGGCATGGACTGACGGTGCCTTTGGGTATCTCTGTCGCGGTACTGGTCGTGGGTCTTATTGTTGTTATTTATCGACGCCCCCTGCTCCAGCCGCTCGAGGGCAAGCGACTCGGGGTGGCAACGGGCGCGGAGATGATTACCGCATTCATCGAACGTTCCACGAAGTTCGGGCGCGCTTTTGGCCGCCTGGCGAACTCTGTGAACCCCAACCGGCACGTGGTGTGGATCTTCTCCATGCTGATCCTGCTGGCGGGCTTTGCCCTGCTGGGGCCGGGGCGTATCGAGGGTCTGGCGGATTTGAGCCCGCGGGTCGAGGGAATCGACAACGTCGTCGACTTGGTGGGGCTGGTGATCGTTGGCTTGGGTGTATTGGCGATGATCGGAACGCGTTCGCGTCTGGCCTCCGTTGTGCTGGTTGGCATCGTTGGCGCGGGTGTTTCCTGGGTCATGCTGACCTTGGGCGCACCTGATGTGGCTACGACCCAGCTGCTGGTTGAGTTCTGCGTGGTGGTCATCATGATGCTGGTTATCCGCCACCAACCGCGCTTGTACCTGCGCGAAGGAGCCAACCGCACGCGCTTCGCCACGGTTCTGGCGGTGCTCGTTGGCCTAGTTACTTTCCTCGGCTCGTGGCTGCTTATCGGCCGCCACGACAAACCCGAGATCGCACAGTGGTACCTGGAAAAAACCCCGGAGATCTCTGGCGGCAACAACGTCGTCGCCGTCATCCTGGTGGAGTTCCGCGCTTTCGATACTTTGGGCGAGCTGTCGGTGCTGGGCATGGCGGGCATTGTGATTGCCGCACTGATCAAGTCCATCCCGCGATCCCCGGTTCCGGGCTATGGCCCGGGTTCTACCGCAGAGCTATTCCGCGCACCCGGTTCCACTCGGTTCCCGGATGTCCACAAGGTTCCGGAGCTGGCACCGTTCTACTCCAAGTACCTGCGCTCCACGCACTTGAACTCAATTAACTCCCGGATGACGCTATATCCGTTGATCCCGATCCTGGCGCTCTTGTCTGCCGCGACGTTCTGGCGCGGGCACCAGGCTCCCGGCGGCGGATTCGTCGCCGCCCTGATCGCGGCCTGTGGCATCTTCATGTACTACCTGGCGCAGGCTAGGGCGAGGAAGATGTTCACTGACCAGGTTGCCTACACCTTCGTCGGTGCCGGTATGGCGATGGCACTTATCACCGGCTTGATCGGCTACATCAGTGACGGCTTCCTCGCCCCCATCCACGGAGAGATTCTGGGGCAGCACGTATCCACCTCGCTGATTTTCGACGGTGGTGTGTACTTGGCAGTGCTCGGCCTGGTGGTCATTGTTATCAACCAGATGGGTGGTCGCGAACGGCCGGGTACGGACCCGGCAACACTGAAGTCGAAGTTCCGTGCCCAGAACGCAAAACAGAAGATGGGGTTGAACTCCAAGGGCAAGCGCCCCGCCCCTATCGAGGGCAAGGAAACCCCGGCCAAGAAACCTTCGCCAGTCGCCGTCACCGTTGGTGGCAGCAATATTCCGTTGAATCCTTCCCAGGTATCAGCCGCTGCAAAGGCGGAGGAAGAAGCCCACCGGGCAGAGCGCGAAGCGGCCCGTGCACCGGTGCCGACGCAGAAAGACAACGGGACTGTGCAGGCAGATGAGCCTGACGGCGTCACCAATGAAGAACCAGACGAGCAGAAGGGAGAGCAACAGTGATCATCGCAGCCATCATCGCCATCCTGGTCGCCGGCGGCGTGTACCTGGTGATGCAGCGTGGAATGCTGCGAATCATCATGGGCATCACGCTCTTGGGCCACGGTGTGAACCTGCTGATCCTCGCCGCGGGCATTGGCGCGTGGCGCACGGATCCCCTCATGGATCGGGCTACCCCGGAGCAGGCTGCCGACCCGCTGCCGCAGGCGTTCGTGCTGACCGCGATCGTGATTTCAATGGCTTCCACCGCCGTCATGCTCGCCATGGCCGCGCTTGGCCGCGACGATGACACTATCGGCACCGATGACGTAGAGACCGCCTCCCGCCGACTGCGCACCCTGCAGACGATGGGGTGGAAGAACTACGAGGAGGCCAAGACGCACGGCGGTGTGGTCGAGGAGCACAAGTCCAAGAAACTCGGCGCGAACGACTACACCGAGGTGCATTCAAGCGCGGACGAAGATGGCCTACAGGAGGGACAGAAGTAATGACCGGAAGCTCCCTACTCAGCCTGTTTATCGCCGTTCCACTGCTCTCTGCTGCCGTCGCTGCGATGGCTCCATGGAGTGCTGTGCGTCGCGCACTCGGCCTGCTGGTGCCCATGTTCGGCATCGGCGCTAGCCTGTGGATACTGACCAAGGTCAGCGAACCCCATACGGTGATGGTCGATAACGTCGGCGGCTTTATCGGTGGTATCTCCATCCCCCTGGCCGCCGACAATCTGGCGGGCATCATGATCCTGACGACCTCCGTCGTCGCCCTTGTCGCCAATTGGTTTGCCGACGTGGTTGGGGAGACACGAACCCGCTTCTACCCCGCCCTCACCCTGATGCTTATCGGCGGTGTGTGGGGTGCGTTGCTTACCGCGGATCTGTTCAACCTCTTTGTGTTTATCGAGGTCATGTTGATGCCCTCCTTCGGCCTGCTGGCCATGACGGGCACGTGGGCACGCCTGGCCGCGGGCAGGATGTTCATTGTCGTGAACCTGGTGACCTCCCTGCTGCTGCTCTCTGGCGTAGTGCTGGTCTATGCAGTTGTGGGCACCACCAACCTCGCAGCTCTGGCGGGCGCCGCCGGCCCGCGCGGCACCGAATTCGCCGAGGGAGTGTTCGGCAATCAATGGCAACTGGTTATCCCCCTTGGCATGGTGCTGCTAGCACTTGCCGTTAAGTCAGGCGTGGCGCCAGTCCACACCTGGCTGCCCCGCGCCTACCCCTCTACTTCCCCCGCGGTGATGGCACTATTCTCCGCCCTGCATACCAAGGTCGGCATCTACGCCATTTTCCGCGTATACCTTACCGTCTTCGAGGGGGATCCCACCTGGTCGTGGGCCATCCTGGTGATCATGGTGCTGGGCATGCTGATCGGTGGCTTTGCCGGCCTTGGCGAAACTACAATGCGCAGCGTCCTTGCCTATCAAATGGTCAATGGCATCCCATTCATCCTGATCAGCCTGGCGTTCTTGAGCGATAATGCGCGCCTGATGATCAGCGCCGGGCTGTTCTACATGCTGCACCACATGATCGTCGCCGGGGCACTGATTATGGCCTCCGGCGCGATCGAGGAAACGTACGGTTCCGGCCGTGTGCGCAAACTGTCGGGCCTACTACGCCGCGACCGTTTCGTCTCCATTGTCTTCGCCGCAGGCGCCCTGGCGATTGTCGGCCTACCTCCGTTTTCCGGCCTTTGGGGCAAACTCGCCCTCGTCTTCGGCGTAGCTCAGGACGGTACATGGAAGACATGGGTAGCCATCGGCGCGATCATCATCTCCTCAATTGGTGCCCTGGTCTCCATGATCTACGTATGGCGCGAGGTGTTCTGGGGACGACAAATGAACGCCAACGAAACCAACCCGGAGCTGCGCGTGCCGAGCCGCTACGTATGGCCGTCGGCAGTGATGATGCTGATTTCCGTCGGCATGTTCATCGGTGCCGGTCCGGTCTTCCAGCAGATCAACAAAGCCGCCGACAACCTAACCGATACGACGGCCTACGTTGAAGCGGTGCTCGGCGATCCAGATGAGGCCATCGGCGTGGTTCTGCCGCCCGGGCCAAGCGGATTGGATAACGTCCCTACGGACGCTCGGAGTTCGACGAACGATGACGCCCTTAAGGAGCGTGTCGAAAGGAAGAACCAAGAGCAACCGGCCCAGCACGGGGAGGAACACTAAGCCATGGCAAAGTTCAGTATTGTCCGCGCGGTGAAATCCACCGGCCACGCGCTGTGGTACGCCACCTGGTTGACGGGGCAGATCATCAAGGAATCTGTAGTGATGGCCATCGATACCCTCGGCACTGGCCGCAATATCGCACCGGTGGTGATCTACTACCCGCTGCGCGTAACCAGCGAGCGGGATATCGCCGCTTTCATCGCTTCGATCACCATGACCCCCGGCACCCTGTCCTTGGGTGTGACGGGCCCGAAAGAGGTTGACTACGACGCGGCGGCGGGCGAACGCAACTCAAAGGACGCATTCGCCGTAGCCCGTTCGGAGTTCAACACTCACGGTTTGTACCACGTACAACGCTTCCTGGCAGTGCACGCCATGTACGGTTCAGATCCCCAGGAACTGCTGGATGGCTTGGCGGATATGGAGGAGCACCTCGCTCCTTCGGTGAAGGAAAGGCCGCTGAATTTCGATGTGCAGTACCTGGTGGAGAAGGGGCGCCCCGGTCCGCGCGGTTTCCGAGGTTCCCGTGGCGGCCGTGCCTCCGACGAGACGGTTTTCGATGTGGAGAAGGTGGATTCCACCCCACACGCCGCTGCCTTCGTTGCCGCGATCCTGCAGTCTGATGAGGAAGAGAAGAACCCCTCCGACGTGCGGGATATGGATCGAAAGGAGCGCTACGAAATCGCCCGCCGAAATGCGGAACGCGCCAAGGCGCGGATCTCGAACGCCACCCCCGATATTGATACTTTCCGCGGGGACAACCTGGGGGCGTCGCTACCCGACCAGGAGGGGAAGACCAAACCCGGAGAGACTTTGTACGATCCGCTGTATCCGAAGGAACACCCAGGCAGAGCCAAGAAAACCCCGAAGCAGAAAGGCAAGTAGATGGAGCCCAAGGACCTACTCAACATCCTGGTGGGCATCGCCGCCGCCATCGTTGTTATCGCCCTGTTTACGGTGCTGTGGCGCGCGGTGTCTACCCATAATGACGCCCGCCGCGCTGTCCTTTCCGACATGGTATTCATGGCGATGGCCGGGTTGTTCCTGTGCTATTCGATCTTTCACCGCACAGCAATCACCTACGAGGTCGCGCTCTTCGCCGGACTGTTCGGCGCACTGTCGACGATCGCTTATGCCCGCATCATTTCCCGAGGGAGGCGCTAAATGTCCACCACACTCCTCGCCGCTGCCGGCGACATGGTCGAGTTCAGCGAGCCCGGGTGGCTCGGCGCAATTACCGCAGGTGTGCTTGCCATTCTGGGGTCCATCTTTATCTTTGTTTCTGCCCGCGCGATGTACCTTGCTCCGGACGCCCTCAGTCAGGTCAACATGGTAGGCCCAGCTGTCGGCGTGGGACTTCCTCTGCTGATCTGCTCCAACCTTGTGTACTCCTGGTCGACGGAGGGATTCATTCTAGGAGAGCTGATCCGCGCCATTGTGGCAATTACCGCATTGCTGGTGGTGGGTGCTGTCGGCTCGTATGTGATGGGCCGTGCGCTGCACGCCACGCACTGGGATCACACGGTGCCGCTGTCTGGCGGTCAAAAAGCGAAGGAGCCGAAGTAGGCTTCCAGGCAGAGCGAGATTCCCAGTCTCGCAAACATCAAGGGAGCCAGCGCCCACGCAAAGGTGGGGGGCTGGCTCCCTTGTTTTGGATTCGCTGTACGGGGGTCTCCCGCGAAAGCTAAAAACTCTTAGCCGACGACGGCAACGGCTTCCACGTCGATCTCACCGCGCATGGCCTTGGAGTAAGGGCAGAACGCGTGTGCGTCAGCGACCAGCTCATCGGCCTTAGCCTGATCCACGCCGAAGATGGTGGCGGTGATCTTCGCGGACAGACGGAAGCCTTCCGGAACCTTGTTCAGGGAAGTTTCGACGGTAACCTCCGGGGTCTGCTCCATCTCGACGCCGGCTTCCTTGATGGTCTTCTGCAGAGCGCCGTTGAAGCATGCTGCCCAACCGGCGGATACAAGCTGCTCCGGGTTGGTGCCCTCGCCGGAACCACCCAGTGCCTGCGGCGGGCGAACGTCCAGATCGATCTGACGGTCATCGGTAGCGACGTGGCCGTCGCGGCCACCGCCGGTAGAAATTGCCTTTGCTGTGTACAGTACGTCGCTCATGTGAAGAACAGTCCTTTCTTCAATCTGCTTGTCGAAGTGATCTCTAGCGTTATTTCTAAAGCTCGCTCTGGGCGGGGTGATCTTGTCGCCACCGCTCGGCGCCCAGCCTACGTGAACTCGCTTACCTCGCGCCTCCGCATGGCTCTGGGGCGCATAGTGCCTACTTACTGGTGAAGATCTCCTTCACCCGGTCGCGCAGGTTCTCGTCCACCTTGCCCCAGTAAGTCCAGCACTGTTCTGCCACCTGGTCAGATACACCCTCCATAGCGCCTGCGATATTGCCGGCGAGGCGCTCCCGGGCAGCGTCATCCAAGACCTCGCGCACCAGCTGGCCTGCCTGGATAAAGTCATCATCCTCCGGGTGGCGGACATAGGCGCCACGGGTGAGGTCGGTGCCGTGCAGGTCATCAAACAGACCCAACTCCTCGGCGGCAGTGCGGGCGGATTCTTGGCCCCGGCCAAAGCCGTACTGTGACTCACCAGCACCAACTCCCTGTTCGACGGCGCCGGAACCATCGTTGACGTCGTTGGCACCCTCGGGGCGCTCAAAGCGGTTCGGGGAGTACACGGGCGTACCTGACGGTGGGAACTCCTGGTTACCCGCGCCGTCCTTGGCCGTGTAGTAGTTCTTCTCTGCCACCACGGAGCGGTTAGAAGGCAGCTGGTGGAAGTTCACACCCAGTCGGTAGCGCTGCGTATCGGCATAAGCGAAGGCGCGAGCCAGCAGCATCTTGTCCGGGGATAGGCCGATACCCGGCACGAGGTTCGAGGGCGCAAAAGCAGCCTGCTCGATCTGCGCGAAGAAGTTCTGCGGGTTCTCGTTGAGCGTGAAGTGGCCGACCGGGATCAACGGGTAATCCTTCTGCGACCACGTCTTGGTCAGGTCGAAGGGGTTCCAACGGTAGCCCTCGGCCTCGGCAACAGGCATGATCTGTACCTTTACATCCCACGTCGGAAAGTCACCACGCTCGATGGCGTCATAAAGATCCTGGCGTGAAGAATCGAAGTTACCGGAAGCAATGACCTCGGCGGCTTCGTCATCGCTGTAGAACTTCCAACCCTGGCGGGTCTTGAAGTGGTACTTCACCCAGAAACGCTCGCCGGCAGAGTTAATCCACTGGTAGGTGTGGGAGCCGAAGCCGTCCATGTGACGGAAATCGGTCGGGATACCGCGATCACCCATCAGATAGGTCACTTGGTGTGCGCTCTCCGGGGAGCGGGTCCAGAAGTCCCACTGCATATCCGCCGAGCGCAGACCGGAATCCGACAGGCGCTTCTGGGAGCGGATGAAGTCGGGGAACTTAATGCCATCGCGTAGGAAGAACACCGGGGTGTTGTTGCCCACGATGTCGTAGTTGCCTTCCTGGGTGTAGAACTTCAGCGAGAATCCGCGTACGTCGCGTACCGCATCGGGGAAGCCCTGCTCGCCTGCAACGGTGGAGAAGCGGGCCAGCATCGGGGTCACGCGGCCTGGCTGGAACAGATCGGCCTTGGTGTACTTGGATACATCCTCGGTGATCGTCAGCTCGCCGAAGGCGCCGGAACCCTTGGCGTGCACATTGCGCTCTGGGATGCGCTCGCGGTTAAAGTGCGCATGCTTTTCCACGAGGTGTACGTCGGACAGCAGCAGCGGACCTTGCTCGCCCACCGTGGCCGAATGCTCTTCGGTGCTGACTGGGGAGCCGTTCACGTTCGTTGAAACCCCGGAGTATGGGCACACGCCGCGGGAGGCTACGTCCTTCGCGGATGTGATGGCCTCTGTGCTGTTGTGTTTGTCGTTTGTAGCAGTCATGGGTACCTCCTGATACCTGAGTCGGCTCTTCAACCCACCTTGCCAGAATTCCGAGCACCGCGTGTTAGGATCACTCCATGACCAGCCAGGCACTAGACAGCCAGGCACGCGATGCCGCTGTCACCGATCTCGCCCTGCGCGCCGCCAGTGGCGACCGCCAGGCACTCACGGAGTTTATTTCTGCAACACACGACGACGTGTGGCGCCTCCTGGCACACCTTGCAGATACAGACCGCGCGGATGACCTAACGCAGGAGACCTACCTGCGGGTTTTAAGTGCCCTCCCCCGCTTCGCTGCGCGTTCCACGGCACGCACCTGGATCCTGTCTCTGGCGCGCCGCGTGTGGGTCGATAGTGTTCGCCACGATATGGCTCGTCCTCGTAGCTCTGCCATGGAGATCGAGGACGCCACCAGCTCCACTCCCGCCGCCGAGACCACTGGCGGTCAGAGCTGGGCGGAATGGGTGGACACCCGCGCCCTCATCGACCGGCTGGAAGCCGACCGGCGCGAGGCCCTGATTCTTACGCAGGTACTGGGCTACACCTACGCCGAGGCCGCAAAGATCGCGAATGTGCGCGTCGGCACGATCCGTTCTCGTGTAGCTCGCGCGCGTGCGGATTTGGTTGAGATGGCCGGCGAGGGGCACGGTGGCGTCACCAAGGAAGGGCAGAAGAGCCCGAAGCGCCGCTTCGGGGTGGCCTAGCTTTATATAAGGTGGCGGGCATGAGCACCATCGCCTTTTCTCACCGCATTCCTTTGGGCCTGGACGACGTCTGGGCGCTGCACGGGCGCCCAGGAATCGTTCGTCGTCTGACGCCAGGTTTCACGCGCATGAAACTCATCGAACAGGCAGAGTCCCTGCGCGATGGGGTGACGACGTTTGCGCTGCCCGGCGGGGTGACCTGGGTGGCACAGCACCAGGCTGGAGGTTATGAGGGAGCTGCACCGGATCGGCGGGCTTTTCGCGATGTGTGCGCAACCCCGGCGCTCGGCACGCTCACGGGGTGGGAACACACACATGAGTTCCGGTCTGCGGACACACAAGGCAAGGCAGCGGCGACAGTCATCACTGACACTGTGCACACCAATCTGCCGAGGTGGGCTGCGAAAAAGGCTTTTGAGGGGGTGTTCGCATATCGGCAGAACCAGCTGCAGGCTGATGTGCAGCACTTGAATTTCGCCCGGCGTTTGCACGAGGATCCACTACGTATCGCGGTCACTGGCTCTGGTGGTTTGGTAGGCACGCAACTGTGCGCACTATTGGAACTGGCGGGGCATGAGGTAATTCGTCTGCAGCGCGGCAATGGCAGCGCCCACGGCGCTGGGGGTAGGGGCTTAAGCGATACGGTGCGGAAGTGGAACCCAGAAAACCCGGCGCGCGGTCTGCTCGACGGAGTGCACGTACTGATCCACTTGGGTGGCCACCCCATCGCAGGCCGGTTCACCGACCAGCATGTGGCGAAAGTACGCGATTCGCGGTTGGGCCCGACTGAGAAGCTGGCGCGACTGGTGGCGGAAACCCCTAGCGTGGAGACGATGGTGTGTGCCTCTGCCGTCGGGTTTTACGGCAATGATCGCGCCACCCTCGCGGATGAATCCGCAGAACAGGGCGGTGGCGTATTGGCGGAAATCGTAGCGGGTTGGGAGCAGGCAACCGAACCGGTTCGTGCAGCGGGTAAGCGGGTAGTAAATGTTCGCAGTGGGCTGGTTTTGGGCGGCGGTTCCCAAATGCTGGATTTACTGCTCACCAGCGTGCGCATGGGCGGTGGGCATCTAGGTGACGGCAGCCAGCACTTCGCATGGGTGGCTCTGGACGATGTGGTGGATGTGTACCACCGTGCGGCCATCGACCCGAACCTTAACGGCCCGGTGAACGCGGTGGGCCCGCAAGTGCTGACGAATGCCGAGTTCACACAGATCCTGGCGAAGGTCGGAGGTGGTTTCCCGCTGATCCCCGTGCCCAGGCAGGCCCCGGAGGTGCTGCTGGGAAAGCAGGGCGCTAGAGAGCTGGCGTTGGCCGACCAACACGTGGTGCCGAAGCGTCTAGAGGAACTGGGCCACCCATTCCGCTACCGCACTGTGGAGGCTGCGCTGCGGCACGAACTGGGGCGAGAAGACGCGCAGCTGGTTTAAGGAATGTCAGGTAGCTAGGGCTAGGCTTGTCTACATGAGCACGAGCGCCAGCAACCAGCCCATCGCCCCCGACTCCGCTCTCCTTCTGCTGTCTTTCGGCGGCCCGGAGAAGTCCGAAGACGTGGTGCCCTTCCTGGAAAACGTCACACGTGGCCGTGGCATCCCCCGCGAACGCCTGGAAAAGGTAGGCGAGCACTACTTTGCGCTTGGTGGCCGCTCCCCGATCAACGACCAAAATAAGCAGCTGATTCGCAATATCGAGGCTGAGCTTTCCCGGCGCGGCATCGACCTTCCCGTCTATTTCGGCAACCGCAATTGGGAGCCTTATGTAGAGGACACGCTGCAGCAAATGACTCGTGATGGCATCCGCCACGTCTACGTATTCGCCACCAGTGCCTGGGGTGGTTACTCGGGTTGTTCGCAGTACCAGGAAGATCTGCGCAGGGCGATCGATGCGTGCGAGCAAGCTGGCCTGCACCCCCCGACCGTGGAGCGGCTTCCGCAGTTCCACTCCCACCCTACTTTCATCGCAGAGTTCTCCCAGGCAGTGGATGCTGCCCGTGCTCAGCTGCGGGCTGACTATGGCGCGGACATCGCGGAGGACGCAGACCTGATCTTCACCGCGCACTCCGTGCCGACTGTGGCGGATAAGGCCGCCGGTCCGCATAAGTTCGGCGGGAATCTGTACTCCCAGCAGGTGTTGGATGCTTCGCGCTTGATTCAGCAGTCCAGCAGCTTCGCCGACCACCCCGGCAGCGGCGCGGATTATGGCTGGACCGGCCATTTGGCTCGGCACGATAAGGTCGGTGGCCGCGGGGATGGCCCTGCTCACACGGGTGAAACGGTAGGGGTTGATGTCGGCGTCGGCACGAACCTCGACGTCGAGGTCGTGTGGCAGTCACGTTCCGGCTCCCCGCATGTGCCGTGGCTTGAGCCGGATGTGTGCGACCATATTGAGGCGCGCGCTGCGGCTGGCAATAAGCGCGCTATCGTGCTGTGCCCGGTCGGTTTCATTACCGATCACGTGGAGGTGCAGTGGGACCTGGATACCGAGGCACGCGATGCCGCTGCGAAGGCGGGCATCCCCTTCGTGCGTGTTGCCACTCCGGGCTTGACCGCCGGTTTCGCCGAGATGGTCGTCGATCTTGTTGTTGGTAGCGACGCCCCCAGTTCCAACCTCTCTGAAGATCAGCTGGCCGCGCGAAACCTGGCGGCACGAGTGGTCGGTGAACTGACCACGGTTCCGGATTTCGGCCACACGTTCAACGGCAAGCCGTGTGCTCCGGGCTGCTGCGGTAGCGAGGTTTAGCCGCTAAACCAGCAGCTCCGCGATCTGAATGGTGTTCAGAGCCGCGCCCTTGCGCAGATTGTCGCCAGCGACGACCAGCACGAGGCCACGGTTGCCGTCGACGGTCTGATCCTGGCGGACGCGTCCGACCAGGCTCTCGTCGATGCCCGTGGCAGCCAGTGGGGTGGGGACGTCCACTACCTTCACACCCGGAGCCTCGGCCAGCAGCTCGCGGGCGGTATCCGGGGTGATCTCGCGGTCGAATTCTGCGTGGATCGTCATGGTGTGACCGGTGAAGACGGGCACGCGGACACAGGTGCCAGCGACGCGCAGTTCGGGGATTCCCAGAATCTTGCGGGACTCGTTGCGCAGCTTCTGTTCCTCATCGGTTTCCTCGGAACCATCGTCCACGAGATTGCCAGCCAGCGGCAGTGCGTTGAAGGCAATGGGCGCTACATATGGCTCCAGGTTGTCGGCGTGCAGGGCAGAGCCGTCGTGGACCAGCTTACGCAGCCCCTCGGACTGATCGACCTCGCTATTGTCGGCCTCGCCGTTGACATCACTGCCCAGGTTATCCAGCACCTGACGCACCAGCGCGTCCACTCCGGCCAGTCCAGAGCCGGAAACCGCCTGGTAGGAGCTGACGTGTAGGCGATTCAGCCCCGCGGCCTTGTGCAGTACGCCCAGCACGGGCATGGCAGCCATGGTGGTGCAGTTCGGGTTGGCGATGATTCCCTTTGGGGTGTGCTTGGCATCCTCCGGGTTGACCTCGGAGACCACCAGCGGCACCTCCGGGTCCTTGCGGAATGCCGAGGAGTTATCTACGACGATCGCGCCAGCTTCGGCGAAGCGCGGGGAGTGCTCGCGGGAGGTTCCGCCGCCTGCGGAGAACAGGGCAATGTCGATACCACGCAAATCCTCAGTGGCGGTGGCGGCGACGTCCTCGACGACGATCTGCTCGCCACGGAACTCTAGGGTCTTGCCCGCCGAGCGGGCGGAGGCGAAGAAACGCACCTTGTCCGCCGGGAAGTTCCGCTCGACGAGGATGTCGCGCATGACGCGGCCCACTTGGCCGGTTGCTCCAACGACGGCGATGGTGGTCATTCGGGGATCTACCTCTTCTATCTTTCGGGGTGTTGCTTAGCGCTCTTCAGCTGCCCATGCAGCACATGTGAGCTGCTGTTTTGACTACTTTAACGTCCCGTCCCAGCGTACACAATGGCTTCTTCATCGCCACCGAGCTGGAAACGATCGTGGATAGCGCGTACGGCCTTGTCCACGTCGGTGTCGCGGATCAGCACGGAGATGCGAATCTCGGAGGTGCTAATCAGTTCGATGTTGACACCTACATCGCGCAGAGCTTCGCAGAAGTCGGCGGTTACGCCGGGGTGGGACTTCATGCCCGCGCCGACCAAGGACACCTTGCCCACGTGATCGTCGAAGATGAGGTCCTGCCAGTCGTTCTGCTCCTTGATGGTCTTCAACAGCTGCATCGCGCGGGTTGCATCCGTGCGTGGGCAGGTGAAGGTGATGTCGGTGCGGTTGTTGTCGATCTTGCTGATGTTCTGCACGACCATATCGATGTTGATTTCCGCATCAGCGATGGCACGGAAAACCTTCGCCGCTTCCCCCGGGGAGTCCGGGATACCGAGGACGGCGATCTTAGCTTCGGAGCGGTCGTGGGCCACACCGGTGAGTACTGCTTCTTCCATGGGAATATCCTCCATTGATCCAGAGACGAGGGTGCCGATGTCGGTGCTGTATGAGGAGCGAACGCGCAGGGGCACATCGAATGCGCGAGCGTACTCCACACTGCGCAGCATCAGCACTTTCGCACCGACGGCTGCCATTTCCAGCATTTCTTCGAAAGAGATCGTGTCGAGCTTCTTCGCATTCGGCACGATGCGCGGATCCGCGGTGTACACGCCGTCGACGTCGGAGTAGATCTCGCACACATCGGCGTTGAGCGCGGCGGCGAGCGCGACGGCGGTGGCATCCGATCCGCCACGGCCCAGGGTGGTGACATCGCGCGTCTCGCGGTTCACACCTTGGAAACCCGCGACCAGGCAGATCTTCCCGTTGTCCAACGCTTCCTGCACGCGCCCTGGCGTCACGTCGACGATGCGCGCGTTGCCGTGCCGCTCGGTGGTCAGCACACCTGCCTGGGAACCGGTGAAGGACTGCGCTTCGGCACCGAAGGAGTTAATAGCCATGGCGACCAGCGCGTTAGAGATGCGCTCACCGGCGGTCAGCAGCATGTCCATCTCGCGTGCGGGCGGCACGGGGTTGACCTGTTCGGCAAGCTCCAGCAGATCATCGGTGGTGTCTCCCATGGCAGAGCACACGACGACCACGTCGTTTCCCTGCTTCTTGGTTTCCACGATTCGCTCGGCTACGCGCCGGATCCTCTCCGCGCTTTCCAGCGAGGAGCCGCCGTATTTCTGAACGATGAGCGCCACTGGTTGTTGCCACCTTCCGGTTCTAGTCTTAATCAGATTTTAGACTAGTTGGTCTGTTTGGTTGAGGCTAGGTTTCGGGGAACTATTTCTTCTTTATGACGCCCCACCCCAGACAATCACATGCGCCACTTACGTAACACGCGCGCCACTGACCAATAATCGACTCCCCTCCCCGAGTCCGATACAGTTACCCCAGTAAAGCTTTGAGAAAAACGCAGTGCAGATGACAACGCAGTACAGATAACACAGCAGATAGAAACGGCATAGAAAAGGTAAGGGGGCGCGATGATCGAAAACAACGCTCTTGCAGTTGTTTTCGCCCTCGGCTCAGCCCTCACCATCGCCTGGGGGACGGTGGTACGCCACCGCATCGCTATCGCTTCCGGCGAAAACCGCAGCGGCGCCATCATGGATGCCATCAAACAGCCCATGTGGTGGGTCGGTGTTGCCAGCGCCCTTTTTGGATACTTACTGCAGATCATTGCGCTGGCATTTGGAACACTGCTGGTAGTACAGCCGATCCTGGTCCTCTCCTTGATGTTCACCCTGCCACTGTCGGCGAAGTACGACGGACGACGGATATCGGCGTCCGAAACCGCATGGGCGGGACTATTAACCGCAGCAGTAGCTGTGCTGGTGATACGCGGCAACCCCGCACCTGGACACCGCGAGCCCGATCTAACGGTCTGGCTTATTTGCCTGGGCATTGGGGCAGTGGTTCTACTAGCCTTCTTCGTTTACGCGTTGGAGCAGGCAGCGGCGCTGCGCGCGCTGATTTTGGGATCCATCACCGGCGCGATCATGGGCTATGTGGCCGTGCTATCGAAGGCTGTGGTGGACGTCTTTAGCGATTCCGGGGCGCCCGCACTTCTCGCCTCCTGGGAGCTATGGACGCTCATGGCTTTCGCAGCAGTGGGTACGGCGGTACAACAAGCGTCATTTAACGCCGGCCCGCTTAAGAATTCCCTGCCCGCAATGACGGTAGTGGAGCCGATTTTTGCGTTCATTCTGGGATATATCGTGCTGGGCGAGAAGTTCCGCATTACAGAATGGGAATACGCCTACATGGCAGCTGCGATCGCCGTCATGCTGATCTCGACAGTGATTCTCAGCCGGAAGTCTCTCGAAGAGGATGGCGACACAGAGACCAATACAACGACCAATACGACGACCAATACAACCACGACTAGCGCGACTAATGCGACCGCCGAAACTGGGGCAACTGATATGACGGCGTCGCCAAACAGCACAACAACCACCCCACAATGAGGGACACATATCCCAAATAGTGGGACAAAACATCATTCTCATGTGACGTAGCTAATAGTCGGGTTATAGTCGGAAACATGACTACGCCAGCGCGCAACCTGCTTCTGTGACGCGGCGGGGCTCAAAGGTTTTAAGCGATAGTGAGCAAACAGCTCACCCACCGACCGGCACCCCGTCGCGGAGTTTGGTGTTGCCGGTCGGGAATCACAACAAAGAACAAACAACTTCTTCCCCGTCCTTTCAGGAGCCCCCACCTATGTCTAACGACACTTTCATCTCCGCACCCGCCCGCATCAATACCCCCAACGGCGAGATCCCCGCGGATCAACCTGCATGGAACAAACAGCGCAACTCCTCCATGCCCCACGTCCGCTACCAGCCCTTCTTCGAAGAGGTAGAGGAAATCACTCTGCCGGACCGCACCTGGCCCAACAAGGTCATCGACCGTGCCCCGCAGTGGTGTGCCGTAGATCTGCGCGATGGCAACCAAGCGCTGATCGACCCCATGAGCCCAGAGCGCAAACGCCGCATGTTCGAACTACTGGTCAACATGGGCTACAAGGAAATCGAGGTCGGCTTCCCCTCCGCCTCCCAGACCGACTTCAACTTCGTCCGCGAGATCATCGAGAACAACATGATCCCCGATGACGTCACCATCCAGGTGCTGGTGCAGGCTCGTGAGCACCTGATCCGCCGCACCTTCGAAGCCTGCGAGGGCGCAAAGAACGTCATCGTCCACTTCTACAACTCCACCTCGAAGCTGCAGCGCAGGGTCGTGTTCCGCAAGGACAAGGAAGCTATCAAGAAGCTGGCCACCGACGCCGCCGAGCTGATCAAGTCCATCGCCGCCGACTACCCGGATACCAACTGGCGCTGGGAGTACTCCCCGGAGTCCTACACCGGCACCGAGGTCGCCTACGCCAAGGAAGTCTGCGATGCAGTCGTGGAGGTTATGGATCCGACGCCGGAGAACCCCATCATCCTGAATCTGCCCTCCACGGTAGAGATGACCACCCCGAACGTGTACGCGGACTCCATCGAGTGGATGCACCGTAACCTGAACCGCCGCGACTCCATCATTTTGTCGCTGCACCCGCATAACGACCGCGGCACCGGCGTGGCCGCTGCCGAGCTGGGTTATATGGCCGGTGCGGATCGAATTGAAGGTTGCCTGTTCGGCAACGGCGAGCGCACCGGAAACGTCTGCCTGGTGACCCTGGGGCTCAACATGCTGACCCAAGGTGTGGATCCGCAGATCGACTTCTCTGACATCGACCAGGTACGCCGCACCGTTGAATACTGCAACCAGCTGCGCGTGCCGGAGCGCCACCCCTACGGTGGCGACCTGGTGTTCACTGCGTTTTCTGGCTCTCACCAGGATGCGATCAACAAGGGTCTGGACGCTCTCGCGGAAGATACCTGGGAGGTTCCTTACCTGCCGATCGATCCGAAGGACGTTGGCCGTTCCTACGAGGCCGTGATCCGCGTGAACTCTCAGTCCGGCAAGGGTGGCGTGGCCTACATCATGAAGACTGACCACAACCTGCAGTTGCCGCGGCCAATGCAGGTGGAGTTCTCCTCCGTCGTACAGGCTGTGACCGATGCCGAAGGCGGCGAGGTAAACCCGAAGGCCATGTGGGATATCTTCTCCGGCGAATACCTGGATCGCGTCTCCCCGATCGAGACGATCTCTCTGACCGTCGACGGCGGCCAAAGTGAGGGTGAGGAAGCCAAGGTCACCGGCCAGATCGAGTTCAACGGCGAACCGCAGACCGTGCAGGGCCGCGGAAATGGTCCGATCAGCGCATACTGCAACGCGCTGGAAGAGCTGGGCTACGACGTGGAGGTGCAGGAGTACAGCCAGCACGCTCGTACCTCGGGCGATGACGCCGAAGCTGCAGCCTACGTCCTGGCGGAGGTTAACGGCGCAAAGTACTGGGGTGTGGGCATTGCAAGCTCTATTACCTACGCCTCACTGAAGGCCATTACCTCTGCGGTGAACCGTTCCCAAGACGCTGCTGCGGGCGTTTCCCAGGGTGCTTAAAGCCCCTGTCTGCCGGGCTGAAGCCTGGCCACAGGAGACCCCACCCTGCTGGGTAGTATGTAATCCATGAATGAGAACGATCACTCGGCCGTCCCCGGCCCCGAGCACACCGGCGCGCGCCGCCGCCGGCGCCCGCGCCGGAGGGTTAGCCGCCCGGCAGGTTCTCTCGCTGTAACTTTTTCGGATGTGAGTGCAAGCCATAACGCTGGTTCACGCGCTGACGCAGACGCTGGCTCCTCCCCTGACTCCCCCGAGAGCGCCGACCAGTCGAGCCCACGCGAGGAACTCGAATCCGCGCTGCACGACCTCCCGTCTTTGGAAGAGGCGCCGTTCGCTGCTGTCAGCATCTCCACGTCCGGTATCCACCCGAAGACCTCTCGTCTGGTGGCTCTTTCCGTGGTGTTCTTCGGCCCCGGCGCAGCCCCCACGACGAACAATGCTGCCAGCGTCACCGACACAGCCGACCTGCCCACCATCAACATCGGCCAGGAGGTCACTGCGCTTACCCGCCACCTCAACCCCGGCGAGGACGCAGGCCCCTGGCACCTCCACGGTTACCAGGTCAACGAGCTTTCCCAAGCTCTCGGCTTTAACTCCAGCGCGCAGCTGATCCACCAGGCGCTGGACGGGCGCACACTCATCATGCATGAGTCCGATTATGTGTGGGGCTTCCTCACTCATGAGTTCAAGCTGGTACAACGCTCCGCGAACCGCGGCCGTCGCAGCCGTGGCCGCGGTCGCGGGGGTCGGCGCATTCCAATGCCCGCACCGGTTTCCATCATCGACACGCTCGCCACCGCTCGCCGCCAGGCCATCGATTCCACCGACCCTCGTCTGCGCGCTATCGTCGCCAGCTACGGTATTGCCGGTGACGCTTCCCAGACTGAGGCTTCTACCAGCACAAACGCATCTGGAAGCTCCAGCAGGCCCGCCGTGCACGTCCCTGCGACAGCACTGCCGGAGGTTGGTGCGGCGGCGTCACTAACCAAGAGAGAGATCGACCCCGACGCGCTGCTAGAAGCAAACGCGCGACTCACCGCGGCCCTCGCGGTCGCACAACAGCGAGGCGGCGAGCTGACGGTGCTGGATCCCGAAGACCTCGCAGCCGATCAGTTCGGGCTGCGGCGCAGTGGCCTTCGTATTGACGCCGCTAATTCTCCCCGGCCTTTCGTGAATCCTGGCGTGTGGAAGAGCGGGGAGCCGCTAGTTGAAGGTATGGAGTTTGTGGTCAGCCCGGACGTGGCAATCGACCCGGACGAGCTGATTGGCCAAGGTGTTGCCGCGGGTCTGGCGTATAGCGAAAAGCTAAATCGTCGCAGCTCGCTTGTGGTGTGCAACGAGAACTACGAGCTGCGCGGTAAGGCGATGCACGCTGACCGGAAGAGCATTCCGCTGGTGCGCGATGAGGACTTCCTGGCGTTGCTGGCTAATGTGCAGCCCGGCGAGAAGGAGGCCAAGCCAACGAAGCCGGGTGCCGGCGCGCGTCCCCGGACCAGTGGGCTGGCAGGTCCGCGTGGCGGCTCAGGCGCTGGCGGGTCGGGTTCGGGGAAATCCGGCAAGTCTAAGAAGTCGAACAAGAACGGTCGCCCGAGCAACTCCGGCCACTCCGGCCACAAGGGCAACGCCACCTCTGGCAGCTCCGGCCACTCCGGCCACAAGGGCAACGCCACCTCTGGCGGCCACGAGGGGCAAATCCCGGGACCCAGCGGCAAGCGAAATCGTCGGAGGCGTCGGCGCCGCAAGAGTTCCGGGGGTTCCGCCAACGGCGGAAACTAGCCCGGTGTGCCCCGCCCCCTCGAAGGCGCCGGAGCAGGGGGCGGCTAGAGCGTCAATGTCCAAAATCTACGAGTTATTAAAAGTAGCTCATTTGCAGCCCAAAAACGTAACCCTCTGACCTGCGTGAATAGATTAGTTATATTTTAAGACCTGGAATTTTGGACATCACCCCCAAAAGCCAGCTGGCAGCTCGGCGCCGGTTAGTCGCCCTTCAGCTCGGTGATAAGTGCGCGCACGCGAGCGTCAATGTCATCACGCACCAGTCGCATGCGCTCCATGCCCTCAATACCGCGCTCGGAGGGCTCGTCAGTAACCCACCGCTCGAGGGTCCCCTGCGCGTCGGCGGGTAGCTCCAGCTGAGCGTCCTTGCCGAGGATGACCACCCGGTCAGCCTCTCGCAGCAACTGCGGGTCCACCGCTTTTGGGCGGCCGTCGGACATGTCCGCGCCGACCTCGCTGATGGATTCCACCGACTCCGTGTTGAGCTTCGTTGCCGGTTTGGTGCCAGCGGAATGAATCTCAATGGCCTCGCCAGCATGCTTGTCCGCTAAGGCGGCCGCCATTTGCGACTTGCCGCCGTTGCCTAAGCAGACGAAAAGTACCTTAGGTTTATTGCTCATGGTTTAATCCTCCCCCATCGAGACGGAACGTGCTGGACTGCTGTACCGCACGGGCAGTGTCGGATCGCCGTTGAAGAGCTTAGGACCCACCCACAGCATGACGTAGACCAGACCGACTAGCACCGGAATCTCGATCAGCGGGCCGACCGTTCCAGCCAGTGCCTGCGCAGAGGTCGCACCAAAAGTACCGATAGACACGGCGATGGCAAGCTCGAAATTGTTGCCCGCAGCGGTAAAAGACACAGAGGCCGACTGGGCGTAATTCAACCCCGCAGCCTTGGACACAGCCAGCGCCAGGGCAAACATTCCAGCGAAGTAGGCCACCAGCGGGACCGCCGTGCGAGCCACCGTCCACGGGTGGTCCGTAATCTGCTCTCCCTGCAGCGCAAACAGAAGCACGATCGTATAAAGCAGGCCGATCAGCGCGAGAGGAGAAACCGCGGGCAAGAACTTTTCCTCGTACCACTGCTGCCCCTTCAGCCTCTCCCCGAGCACGCGGGAAGCCAAGCCAGCCGTCAACGGGATACCCAGGAAAACCAGGACGGATACCACGATCGACCAGAAGGAAAAGTCTGCCGAGGTTGTAGGAAGCCCCAGCCAGCCAGGGAGAATCTGCAGATAAAACCAGCCCAGCACTCCAAACATGAGCACTTGGAACACAGAGTTGATCGCCACAAGGACGGCGGTCACCTCTCTATCCCCGCAGGACAGCTCCGACCACACCAGAACCATCGCGATGCACCGGGCTAGGCCGACGATAATCAGCCCGGTGCGCAACTCAGGCTCGTCGGGCAAACATACCCAGGCCAGGGTGAACATCAACGCGGGCCCAACGACCCAGTTGAGGACGAGGGAAACCGCCATCAGGCGCTTATCCGCCGCAATCTGCCGGGTTTTGTCGTAGCGAACCTTCGCTAGCGGCGGATACATCATGACCAGCAGGCCGAGTGCGATCGGAAGCGAGATCCCTCCCACCTCCAGTTCCCCGAGCTTCGTTCCGATTTCTGGCACCACCCGGTTAACGAGCAGCCCAGCAACCATCGCGAGGATAATCCACACGGGCAGGAACCTATCCAAAAAGGACATCCGTGGACGCAACGAAGCTGTCATGCAACCTTCCTTAGATATTGACACGCGTCGATATAAAACCAAGTGACATATTGACGCTCGTCAATATAAATGACATATTGATATCTGTCAATATAAGATGCCCGTATGGCCACCCCGCAGATTTTTCCGCTCGCAGACATCTCCACATGCTGCTCCTTGAGCAAAGGACCGCTATCGGATCCCGAGGCCACCCGTTATGCCACCTTGTTCAAGGTCCTATCCGACCCCGCCCGCTTGCAAATACTCTCCCATCTGGCAGCCAAAGGCTGCGAACCAATCAGCGTAAACCAGCTAACAGACATCACGGAACTAAGCCAGCCCACGGTCTCACATCACCTAAAACGGCTTACCGATGCAGGTCTGCTCCGCAAGGCCCGAACAGGTCGCACTGTTACACACCTAGTAAAGCCCGAACTCTTCGCTGAACTTCGCGCTGTTCTCCAAATGGACTAACGCTCGCCATCTCCGGCGCACCAGCCTCCAAATTCCAGCACGCCTCTGCGGGTACACTTAGTCCCCATGGGTAAATCAGATCGAACCGGCGCTCAGCCCGGCACTGAACAGCGCACGGCCACGCAGCGCTCCACGCAGCACGGAGAACGGCAGCCCGCCGGCGCACGTCGCTCCAGCCTGCAGCGGATCCGCAGCTCCGTGGCGATCCGCATGGCGCAACTGGCCACGTGGGCGTCAAGAAAAGCGGGCCGCGGAGCCGGCGGCATGATCGGCGGCCTGGTCGGCGGGGCCATCGACCCGCAGCTGATGGCGAGCCTGGGGCCGGGCAAAGGTGGCGTGAAGCGACCAACGGTGCTGGTCACGGGCACGAATGGCAAGTCCACAACCATACGCATGCTGGCCAGCGCCGTTCGCTCTGCAGCTACCGTCTGCACCAACGAGGGCGGCGACAACATGGATGCTGGTGTTATTAGCGCTCTACTCGCCGGGCGTGATGCCGAAGCGCTGGTTCTCGAAGTCGATGAGCTGCACGTCCCCAGCATTGCCGAGAAATTGGACGCAGATGTACTGGTGCTGCTGAATCTCTCACGCGACCAATTGGACCGCGTGGGCGAGATCAACAAGATCGAACGGGCACTGCGGGCATGCGTGGAAGCACGCCCACACATGCAGATCATCGCGAACTGCGACGACGTTTCTGTCACCTCCGCCGCCTGGGATTCCCCAAACGTCCAGTGGGTCAGCGCCGGCTTTGGGTGGGCGGGCGATTCCACCAGCTGCCCGCGCACCGAAGGCGCGATCATCCACCGCACCGGCGAGGATGGCGTGGTGGACTGGTTCGCCGCAAAGAAACTCCCGGACGGTCGCGAATTCCGCAGGCCAACCCCCGATTGGCGAATCACGGATGAAGGGCTAATCGACCGTGAGGGCCAACTGCACCCCATGAATCTAACCCTTCCCGGCAACGCGAACCGCGGCAATGCCACGCAGGCCGTCGCAGCGGCTGTGGCCGTGGGAGAACTGCTGCACCGTCCGATCCCCACCGAGCAGGCCATCGCCGCGGCTGAGAAGGTGGATAATGTCGCAGGCCGCTACTCCGTGGTGCGCTTCGGCGACCACGAGGTGCGCCTGATGCTGGCGAAGAACCCAGCCGGTTGGCAAGAGGCACTTTCCATGGTGGACCGCACCGCCGATAGCCTCGTGATCAGCGTAAATGGTCAGGTTGCCGACGGGCAGGACCTGTCGTGGCTATGGGACGTTCGCTTCGAGAACTTCGAGGGCGTGCACGTGGTGGCCGCCGGCGAGCGCGGTACTGATTTGGCTGTTCGCCTGGGCTACGCCGCCGTCGAGCACAACTTGATTAAGGATACGGTCGAGGCGATCCGTTCCTGCCCGCCGGGCCGCGTGGAGGTTCTGGCGAACTACACAGCGTTCCGCGATTTGAAGCGGGTGCTGGACAAGGAAGGGGAAGCGTAAATGAGCAGTGCCAACAAACCTGCAGACCTCAACATCGGCCTGATCCTGCCCGACGTGCTCGGCACCTATGGCGACGATGGCAATGCCCTGGTGCTGCGGCAGCGCGCCCGTATGCGCGGTATTGCGGCGGAGATCCAACCAATTCACCTGGGAGAGCCCGTCCCAGAGACCTTCGACATCTACACCGTCGGTGGCGGCGAGGATACCGCGCAGGTTCTGGCCGCCGAGCACCTTATCAGCGATGGTGGTATTACCCGGGCCGTCGCCGCCGGCCGCCCGGTGCTGGCCATTTGTGCTGGTCTACAGGTGTTTGGCGAGTCTTTCACCAGCCACGGTCGCACCGTTGAGGGACTGGGGCTTATCGACGCCACCACGTCTCAACTCGCCAAGCGCATGATCGGCGAAATCGCCTCCACCCCGGCAGCCTCCGCCGTAATCGGCGGGGAAACAGGCCTGACCGAACCACTGACGGGATTTGCCAACCACATGGGTGCCACCATCCTGGGCGCGGATGCCGAGCCCCTGGGGCGCCTTACCCGGGGCACGGGCAACACCGACAGCCATGGTGCGGAGACCGCTGGGCTCTCCGGCGAGGATGCTCACCGGCAGACTCGCGCCGAAGGCGCGGTGCAGGGTTCGGTTGTGGCAACGTACATGCATGGCCCCGTGCTGGCCAGGAATCCGCAGTTGGCGGACTGGCTGCTCGCCCGCGCGATGGGGGTTGCACTCAACGAGCTGCCCGAGTTCCAGGGTGAGCTGGCGGAGCAGTTGAACCGTGAGGTGGCGTCGCTAAGAAAAGAGCGCCTCTAAGCACCGAGCTTGGCCACGCTAAGGATCATCGGCAGCTGAAGGGGGACGCGCGCGAAGGCGATGGCGCGCGCAGGCTGCGGTTTGGCGCGCCAGTCCCAGGCCATCTTGATGTTGCCGGGGAGCACGCCGACTAGGAAGAGTGCGGCGGCGGGGGCGATTGTACTGCGTAGCGCGCGGCGCCATTCGGGCTTCAGGCTACATGCCGCGATGCTGGTGGCCAGGGCGATTTCCATGGCTCCGGAACCGAGCGTCCAAGCGCGCGGGGTGCCGGGGAGTTCCTCTGGAACGATCTGGTCGAAGTCCTCCGGCTTAACAAAGTGCAGTACGCCTGCGATGCCGAAGACGGTTCCCCATACGGCGGAGCGGATGCCGGCCGCGCGGGACAGGTGGTGCGGACGGATGGCGTTGTGCAAAGGGTTTTTACTCATGGGCGCCACTGTAGTCCCGCCGTGCGACAGGGGGTATACAGGCGACAGGGGTATAGAGGCTACAGCGCGGTGCGCCCCGCAAACGCGCGGGAAAGCGTGAGCTCGTCGACGAACTCCAAGTCCCCGCCCATCGGGATGCCCGAGGCCAGGCGGGTGACCTTCAGCCCGGGGAAGTCGCGCAGCAGGCGAGCTAGATAAGAGGCCGTTGCCTCGCCCTCCGTGTTGGGGTCGGTGGCGATAATAACCTCGGCGATCTCGGGGGCTGTGTCATACTCGATATCATTTTCCACGTCGCCGGTGCGGGAACCGTCACCGACGGTGGATGTGGCGTCACTAAGTGAAGCACCGCTGCCCTTCGCGCCGAGCGCAACATCCGGCAGTGCCCCGCCGATGCGCTGCACCAAGGGGGTTACGTTGAGTTCCTTTGGCCCAATTCCGTTGAGTGGGTCAAGCGCCCCGCCGAGCACGTGGTAGCGCCCGCGATACTCCGCGGTGCGCTCAATGACTTGAATATCCTTGGACTCCTCCACCACGCAGATGATGCTCTTGTCGCGATGGGAATCCGCACAGATCCGGCACACGTCCTCTTGGGAGATGTTGTGACAGATACGGCAGAACGTCACGCCGCGCTGCAGGCGGCCGAGTGCGCTTTGGAAGCGTTCGATATCTTCCGGCTCCTCATTCAGCAGGTGCAGGGCGATGCGCTGTGCGCTTTTTGGCCCGATGCCGGGGAGCCGTGAGAACTCGTCGATAACGTCCTGTAGTGGTCCTTCGAACAACTAGATCTCTCTTTGGAGTTCTTAGAAGGCTTAGAAGCCCAGGCCGTTCATGCCCTGGGACAGCGGGCCCATCTTCTCCTCAGCCAGGGTCTGCAACTTCTGGTTCGCATCCTTGAACGCGCCGAGCAGCAGGTCCTTGAGGGTGTCGATATCTTCTGGGTCGACGATCTTGGGGTCGATCTCCATGTCGGTGACCTCGCCGGTGCCGGCGACGGAGATGGTGACCAGGCCGTTGCCTGCCTCGCCCTTAACGGTGGAAGCTGCGATCTCGCGCTGTGCTTCCTGCAGCTGTGCCTGTACCTGCTGTGCCTGCTGCATTAGCTGGTTCATGTCTGGCTGGCTCATGTGTTTTTACCTTTCGTTGGTGTTTTTCATGGGGTGTTTTCCATGCTTGGATTTTGCTCTTCCACAACTCTACCGGTCGGTCCCGACAGGCGTGTTAGGCGCCGTCGCGTGTGGTCGCTGTGGTGTTCACGCTTAGCGAACTCGCTCCGCGCCGAGGCTCTTTTCGATCAGCTCACCTGCGATTTCCAATGGTGTGCGGTGATCGCGCTCGCCGGGGGCGCGCTCGATGTCTGCGAGCAGCTCGTCGCGTTCTCTTTGTTCATTTCTTTGTGACGCCCCCTCGCTCTCCTTTCCCCCAATCTCACGTTGGGGTTGCGGGAGGTTCTCCGCTGGCTGAGGTTCGGCCTCCATGGGTTCCGGCGGTAGCGGAGCATCGGCCGCATAGTCCCGAGCTGAGTCGGCGGGGTTGGCAACGGAAGCGGCAGCGCTGCCGTCCCAGGCGTCGACTGGTCCGTCGGCAAAAGCATCAGCAGGCGGCTCATCGGGCAAAGGCACTCCGTTAAAGCCATTTTCCATGTTGTACTTCTTGCGCGCTTTGGCCCGCTCGGCGCGCGCACGCCAGCCGGAGTTCGGATCGTCCTGCGCAGGAGTATCCGTTTGGTTGGCATCAGCATTGGATTTACCGTTGCGGTGAGAGTGCGAGGCTTTGCGCATCGCTTCTTCCATCGCGCGGGCTCGTTCCAGGGCACTGTTGGCGGCACTGCGGGAGGCCACCGCATCCATCGGGGTTTCCGCTGGTACGGGGTTCACCGGGGTGGAGGAAGGAGTGGCAGTGGGCGCCGTGGACGTCGGGGCTGTTTCCTGATCCTCACCGGCGGCGGGCTGAGCCTCCGCCGGTTCAGCTTTTCCCTTTGCATCGCCTCCTGCGGCTTCGTCCCCAACAGGTTTTCCGCTGACGTAGACCACGATGCGGGCTGGGCTCCCCGTGACGGTTTTGATCGCCTCCGAGTAGACGCCTGCGTTTTTCTGCCCACCGACAAGGCGCGCCAACGATCCGGTGTGGTGGTTCACATGCAGTTCGCCCGCAGTGGGCTGGGTTGCACGCGGGGTTGCTCCCCGTAGCGCAATCCAGGCGCTCAGGTCCTTGTCATGGACGGCATCCATGATCCGCACCCACGTTTCCGAGTCCATTGCCGTCGGTGCAGGCTCGGCGGGAGCGGAGTCAGTCGTCTCCGTAGATTCTGCCGTAGCAGCAGGCTCTGCCTGAGCCGCTGGAGCCACTGGTTCCGTCGGCTCCTTTGGTACCACTGGTTCTGCTGGTCCAGCTGATCCTGCTTGTTCCGCAGCTCCGGCTCTGCGGTGGCGTTGCATGATGTCCCGAGCCCGGCGCGCCTCAGCGATTGCCGGGGATTCTTCCTCTGCAATCGGTTCTGTGACCGGTGCACCAGTCTCCTCGGGCTTAGGCTGCTCAGGCTGTGTTTGCTGTGGCTGCTGTAGCTGCCGCGGCTGTTGCGACTGTTGCGCTTGCTCGTCGGGCTGTTCTTCCTGTGCTGGTTGGCCTGGCTGATCCGGCTGGGTCGCAGCTTTCCTCCGGCGCGCAAACATTTCCGCTCGACTACCGCGCACACCGGTGCCGGTACCCGCGCTGGTAGCTGCGCCTCCGCGCCCCTTTTCCAAAGCCTCCACGCGCTGCGCCAGTGCTTCCACTGTCATACCCGCAGCGGGCAGCGCCATGCGAGCACATAGAATCTCCAGCAGCAGTCGCGGCGCCGTCGCCCCGCGCATTTGTGCCAGCCCTTCATTTACCAGGGAAGCACAGCGGGTCAGCGTCGCTTGCCCCATCTTTTCCGACTGCTCACGCAAAGTCTCACGGGACTCCTCCGGCGCATTCACCAGCCCCCGGTCAAAGGCATCCGGCACGGCCTGCACGACCAACAAGTCACGGAAACGATCCAACAAGTCCTCGCCGAATCTGCGCGGGTCATAGCCTGCATCTATCACCTCGTCGACTACAGCGAACAATGCCGCGGAATCATGCTCCGCCAGCGCGTCCACGGCCCGGTCGATCAGGGTGGAATCCGTCACTCCCAGCAGAGCGAGCGCGCGGTTATATGTCACGCCTTCCGGCCCGGCACCGGCGAGCAGCTGATCCATGATGGATAGCGAATCGCGTGGCGACCCGCCACCCGCACGGATAACCAGCGGATATACGGCATCTTCCACCGGCACGCCTTCACCGGACACCACCGATTCCAATAGCCCGCGCATATCCGGCGGCGCCAGCAAGCGGAAGGGATAGTTGTGGGTACGCGAACGAATCGTCTGCAGCAGCTTTTCCGGCTCAGTCGTGGCGAAGATGAAGATCAGGTGCTCCGGTGGCTCCTCCACAATCTTCAGCAGGGCATTGAAACCCGCCGTGGAGATCATGTGCGCCTCGTCGATAATAAACACCCGGTAGCGCGATTCCGCTGGCGCGTAGAAAGCACGTTCGCGCAGTTCACGCATATCGTCCACACCGTTATGCGTCGCCGCGTCCAGCTCTGTGACGTCCAGGTTTCCCGGCCCGCCCGGCGCCAGTGATACGCAAGACTCGCACACCCCGCACGGCGTAGACGTCGGCCCCTTTACGCAGTTCAGAGAGCGCGCCAAAATGCGCGCGGAGGAAGTCTTACCGCAACCGCGCGGCCCCGAAAACAGATATGCGTGGTTAATCCGCCCGCTATCCAGCGCCACGGACAGCGGTTCGGTCACGTGAGATTGCCCCACGACCTCGGCAAATGTTGCCGGACGGTATTTCCTATAAAGTGCCACGAACCTAGCCTACATTCCGCCTGCGACGACCCATTACGGTTGGTCTAGCGCCAGATGTTATTGATATTGACGCCCTCACGTACCAACCGCTCCTGCACCGCGGCTACACCGGCCGTCTGCGCCAGCTCCAGCTCTTCATCGGTGAGCATCACCAGCTGAGCTGCGATGGTCAGTCGGCCAGGGTGAGTGAACTCCACGTCCGCGTCATCTTCCTTGGAGTGGCGGCTCGCTCCGCCAGAGGTGACTTCGTGAACGTGCGGCACGCCATCGTCCCATACGTACGGCACAACCAACAGGCCATTGCGGGCGGTGATCTTCCGCTCGGATTCCGCGTCCATCTGCTGGACAACGTCGGGCAGGAGCGTGCCGGGTTGCGGCGGCCAGTGAGTTGGATCCTGGGAGATCATCGAGGCTGCATGTGCCAACAAATCAGCAGCGGTATCGTCGTGTCCGCTGACCACCGTCAGCAATTCGACGCGCAGATCGGAACCGTCCTCGGTCTGCAGGCCGGATTCCATGCGCCCCGCGTCGATGGTCATGGCAACCGTCTCAGCCAGCACGGCCTCTACAGCGCCATCCTGGGATGAGGGGTTTTGATCCGTGGGGGCGTCACCAAGAAACACCTCGGCGACAGCGAACTCGGGGAAGGAATCGTTGATCCTGCGGCGTGCGATGGTCGGCTCGCCGGGCAGCAAGCCCTGAACCCAAACGAATGTTTCTTCGGTGTTAATGGCGATCCTCCTGCTTAATGGCGCTCACTGTGGGGCTAACCCTTGGTTGGTTCCAGTGGGATCTAGCGCTGCCCGGCGGCGTGCTCGACCATCTCAATGGCGGCGTACAGCACACAGGTGGCGAAACCATCCATGGCGATCTCCAGCTGTTCGATCGTCGGCATGGACGGCGCCAGGCGCAGGTTGCGATCGTTCGGATCCTGCTTCAGCGGGTAGGTGGAACCCGCGGCGGTCAGAGCTACGCCGGCCTTCTTGGCCAGCTCCACCACCCGAGAAGCGGTGCCATCTAGCAGGTTCACAGAAATGAAGTAGCCACCCTCCGGGACGGTCCACTCGGCAACATTGGCCTCGCCCAGGCGGCGCTCCAGGATCTCCACCACACGGGTGAATTTCGGCCCCAGCGAACCTGCGTGCTTGCGCATGAGGTCGCGTACGCCCTCGGCATCCTTCAGGAACTGTAGGTGGGCAAGCTGGTTGACCTTGTTCGGCCCGATACCGCGCACGTTCGCGATCTTCTTGTACCACTCCAGGTTTTCCGTGGAGGAAGCAAAGAAGGCCAGGCCAGAGCCCGCGAGAGTGATCTTGGAGGTGGAAGACATAGCCCAGAAGCGGTTCGGGTGGCCCGCCTTCTCGGCTACGTCGAGGATGTTGATGATCTCTGGGAACTCGTCGGTCAGGGTGTGGACTGCGTAGGCGTTGTCCCACACGATGCGGAAGTCCGGCGCACCGGTTTCCATTGCGGCCAGAGCCTCTGCAGTCTGCTGGGAGTAGGTCACACCAGTCGGGTTGGCGAACATCGGCACGGCCCACATGCCCTTGACCGCCGGATCCTTCGCCAGCTCGCGTACCTGATCCATGTCGGGGCCTTCGTCTGTCATATCGACGGTAACCATCTCAAAGCCGAATAGTTCCGTAATGGAATGGTGGCGGTCGTAGCCCGGCACAGGGCAGATCCACTTGAGCTTTTCTTCCGCAGACCATGGACGCTCAGAATCGTTTGTGCCGAAGGTGTATGCCCAACTGATGAGGTCGAACATGATGTTCAGGCTGGAGGAATCGCCAGCGATGACGTTCTCCACCGGCAGGCCCAGCACATCGGCCCACAGCTCGCGAATCTCGGTCAGTCCTACGCCACCGCCGTAGTTGCGTACATCCAGTCCCGATGGGGAGGTGAAGTTCTCCCCTGGCAGGCTCAGCAGATCAACCGAGAAATCGAGCTGCTCCGCCGACGGCTTGCCGCGCGTGAGATCCAGGTTCAAGCCCTTAGAATGTAGTTCTTCGTAAGCCTGGCGCACATCCTCTTTCATGCTGAGGAGGAGGTCGGTGTTGACGTTATCGATGTTCATAAAATGTCTCTCCCGCTTGTGGCGTACTGGATTTAGCCGTACTGGATTTAGCTTTGTGTGCAAGTCTAACTGAACCCTCGGACAGCGCACCGGCACCCACATCTGCAGTGCTACGGGCTGACGGTTAGGATATCGACAGGCTGCGAGGGACAAGCAGCGGTGTAGCACCGCGCGAACCACCGGGTTTAGTTGGAAAGGACTCACCATGGCAAAGCACGAACCAAACCGGATCCGGGTCCCCGTCGAACGAGCTATCCGCGAGTGTCGCCTTTATGTACAGGGCAAGCAGTACCCAGGTCAGGCCAACTACATCACGGCTCTCAAGGACATCGAGGAGCTGTCGGATGGCACCAGTCAGGACTTTGTCATGGTGACCCTGGAGGAGCCCTCCGAGGAACAGATGTTGCGTGTCGCCCAGCGCTATGGCGTCGACGAACTGATTGTTGAAGACGCCGTCAATGCCCACCAGCGTGCAAAGGTGGAGCGCTACGAGGATCAGCTGTTTTCTGTCATCCGCTCCGTCCAATATGCGGATAACCAGGACATCATCGACCGGCGCGACATCATTCAAACCGGCGAAGTGCAGATGGTCATTGGCCGGAAGTTCATCATCGTCATTTCCCACGGCACGGATCTCCCCAACCCTGAGATGCGGCTCCACCAGGCCCCGGAGCTACGCAGCAAAGGGCCGCTCTCTATTGCGTGGGCTATCTCGGATTATCTAGTCGACGAGTACACACGCATCGCCGAACAGCTCGAAACCCGGGTCGATGATCTCGAAGAGGAAGTCTTCACCCTCCGGGACGAGTTCGACATCGAGAACATCTACACCCTCAAGCGCGAGATCTTGGAAATGCGGCATGCTATCGACCCACTGATCCCCGCCCTGCGCGCGTTGATTCAAAATCATAAGGATCTCACGTCCAAGCAGATTCGGGCCTTCTTCCGCGATGTGCTGGATCACGCCATGTTGGCAAAGGACAAGATCGATTCCTTCGACGAGCGCCTATCGTCCCTTATTCAGGCGGGTTCGGCGATCATTTCCTTGCGTCAAAACCAAGATATGCGCACGATTTCCGCGGTCGTCGGTATGGCCGCCGCCCCGACAATGATTGCGGGTGTGTACGGCATGAACTTCGAAAACATGCCTGAGCTGCAGTGGCACTACGCGTACTACGTCTGCTTAGCGGCGATGGTTGGCGTAGTCGCGTTGATGTGGTGGTGGTTTAAGCACAACAACTGGCTATAGCCTAGCTCCCGAGCCCCGTCCCCCGGTAGTAGATAAAAAAGGGGACCCCGCGCACCCGTCAGAGCTCGTTGACCCTTGCTGCATTCCTGCCCTGGGGGAGTTCACAAGATACACGCCGCGCGGAATCCGTTGCCCATAGTAACGCACGTGCGCTCGTTGTTCCAAAGGCCTACTCTTCTTCCCTATTGACGCCCACTTTCCAGGCGCCAGCACCCGATTTGGAAACCACAGGCCGCGTTGTGTAACCTGTCACGAGTACGTCAGAGCCATTGCTTTTAGCTCTGCCGTTCGGCATGGAGGATTCGACTAGCGGCCTATGTCACACGCCTGGAACGCGTGCGGGAGTCACATCCCTCGTGGGTTCAAATCCCACATCCTCCGCCATTTGAAACCGGCGCCCCCAAAGTTTTAATTTCCGGGGGCGCCGGTTTTCGCATTCTCACTGATTCACCAAACCCGCCCACACTGCCCGGCCCGTGCCTTAGTTTGGAATGCATGAACGCACCGAGCACGCCGACGAGCACTCCCCCCACCACTGCCCCTCTCGTCACCACGGAATACTCCGAGTCCATTCCCGGCCTCGTTCACGTCCGCCTGAACCGCCCCAACAAGCTGAACTCTCTGACGATCGACCTGCTCCAGCAGCTCATCGATACCGCACACACGCTGCGCCGCGACCGCTCCGTCCGCGCCGTCATCCTCTCCGGCACAGACGGCAATTTCTCTTCCGGTCTGGACTTCGCGGATACCCTGAAAAGCCCACCCCGTATGCTTTCGCATTTCATCCCGCGTCCCCTGCGCGGCACCAACACTTTCCAGGAAGCGCCGTGGGCGTGGCGTCGTCTGCCGTTTCCGGTGATTGCCGCGGTAGAGGGCTACTGTTTCGGCGGTGGTGTCCAGATCGCTCTTGGTGCGGACTTTAGGTTTACTAGCAATGACGCCCACTGGTCCGTGTTGGAAGCGAAATGGGGCCTGGTTCCGGACATGTCGGGGATCATGTCCCTCAAGCAATTGCTGCCGGTTGACGTGGTGAAGAAACTGGCCATGACCGGGGAGACCTTCTCCGGAGAACGCGCCGCGGAGCTAGGTCTGGCCGAGGTGGCCGAGGATCCACTGGCAGCGGCAGAAGAACTAGCGCGAAAGATCGTCGAGCGCTCGCCGGATTCGGTGGCCTTGGCGAAGAAGCTGGTCGACGAGACGTGGGAACTTGGGCCGCGGCGTACCTTCGCCAAGGAGCGGTTGCGCCAGGCACGGCTGCTGGTCAGCAAAAATGCGGCTATAGCGCGGAAGGCTGCGCAGAAGAAGGTCCCGCCGAAGTTCCGCCCCCGCGCGGTCCGCTAATCCACAGGTGCCCAGGTGACTGGCTCACGGGGCAACAGCTCCGGCTCGAAGGTCGCCAGCAGCTCGGCGGGTTGCACCCCTCCGGCTGCGCGGATATCCACCGCCGGACCTAGCGATTCCGCGATCCACAGCAACATCCCTTCCGCCCCGCCGGGGAAGTCCCGAAGCGTGACGGCCCCGTCCCGCTTCGCCAAACGCTTCCCGTCGGGTCCCCTCACCAGCGGAACGTGTACATACTCCACAGGTGGAAGTCCCAACAGGTGCGCAAGGTACGCCTGCCGAGGGGCGGAGCTCAGCAGGTCATCCCCGCGCACAACCTGCCCCACCCCGGCCAGCGCATCATCGACGACGACTGCCAGGTTGTAGGCGTAATCCCGGTTCACCGCCTCGTGGCCGGCGGCGTCGGCGTTGCCCGCGCCCTTGGGAGCGTTTCCACCGCGCCGCAGCACCATGTCATCCACCACCCCGCGGTACGCTCCGCCCCCACGCCGGCCTGCAGCAAAGCTTTCGCGGACTTCCCATTCTTCAACGCTCGCGCGCAGTCTCAGTGCCGGTACGCGCCCCCGCTCCGCCAGCTCCGCGCGCTTCGCCGCCCGCGCCGACTCACCTAAGTCTCGACACGTTCCCGGGTATGCCCCCGGTGCGGCGTGCGGCGCACGAACTGCCTCCGCGATGTCCTTCCGCGAGCAATAGCACTCGTACACGAGCCCTTGTTCGCGCAGATCGTTTAACGCTTTTTCGTACTCCGACCAGGTTTCTTGTTGACGCCGAATTTCCCCATCGTAAGTGATCCCCATAGTGGAAAGGTCCAGTAGTTGCTGATGCGCAGCGGCTTCAGAGGACCTCTGAGCATCAATATCGTCGACGCGCATCCGAAACTCGCGGCCTTCATGCTTCGCGAACATCCACGCCAGCACAGCAGTCCGAAAATTCCCCAGGTGCAGATCCCCAGAGGGGCTGGGCGCGTACCGCCCCGCCCCTCGCTGCATCAGATCCTCCATGCCAACGCCTCCTGTTCCGCTTCCCTGGCAAGGCTACCCGTGGATCTGTCATACTTTTAAGCCAAAGGGGGATGGTTCAGACCTTTAGGGGGAATGTGGGTTTGGAGACGTGGGGGCGTCACGAAGCAAAAACCACAACGCTGCTTATAGAGGGGAAGAGACTCCCGCCCGGCGCACGGCGTGGACTCGGGCGCGGGCAGCGGTACTACAAGATTGCGCCGGGGATCTACGCCGAGCGCGCGCGATGGGAGGCACTGTCGCGCGACGATAAACTGCGACTACACGGGATTGCACATGTGCTGAGCTGCACGAACGGGATCCTCTGCGGACAGTCCGCAGCGTTGATGTGGGGGCTGCCGATCGCCAGGCGGGCTGACCCCAACGCGGAAATCGGCTTCCATCCGCCGGAAGGGACAACCGCGAAACTGCAGCTCCGAACCCCACGGCCATTGCACGCGACCGCCGCCAAACGTGCTGAAACGCTGCAAATAGAAACCTCGAACGGATTGCGGGAGGTGCGGCTCACCGGCGTTAACGATACGATCATCGATCTCGCTCGGTGGCACAGTGTGGCAGACGCAGTCGTGGCCGCAGAGTTCGCAGCCCGAGCCGCAATGGGCGGACTGGGAACTCCGGAGTTCATAGCGGAATTGCGCGCCGACGCAAACGGACTGCGGAGACTCCGGGGGATTGCGAAGGCGAGGGAAGCGCTTCGGCTGATCAATGGCGCGTCCGAGAGTCCACGGGAATCCGCGCTGAAGGTGAAGCTCTGGGAGGCTGGACTACCTGCGCCTATGCAACAAGTGGAGCTGCACTACGAGGGCTACTTCGCAGGTCGGGTGGACTTTTTCTACCCGTGCGGGCTGGTGATCGAATACGACGGCCAGAGCAAGTACCAACCCGGTCAGGCCGGCGGCCTGTCCGGTGGCCTGTCCGGCAGGATGTCCAGCGGCCTGTCCGGTGGCCTGCCTGGCGGGATGGTCAACGAAGAGGTGTTCGCAGCGCGGCAAATCATCAGCGAGCGGGCACGAGAGCGCAAACTGCAGAACCTCGGTGCGCGGATTTACCGAGTGGACCGAGACAACTTCCGCGATGGCACCGCCGTGGCGGATATTTGCAGGCTCCACAGGCAGATGACGCAGCATGGGCTCGAGTTTCCCGCCGCCAATTACCGGGGAGGCGTGCCAGCGTGGGAAGCCCCGTGACGGCTAAGCGATTCTCAGCCCGTTTAAGCGATTTTTGATGCGCCGGCAGGGGCGGGGGCGCGCCGATCAGCCAGGCGAGCAGGGGAGGTTTTGCACATTTTCCGACACTCACGACGCGGAATGTCCAGAATTCCACGTCTTAAAATATAACTAATCTATTTGCACAGGTCAGAGCGTCGCAATTTTGTGCTGCACACTCGCTACTTTCAATAACTCGTAGATTTTGGACATCCACACTTTAGCCCGAGCCAGCAGCTGCGCGATGTGTGACCGATGGGGTTGATGTGACGGCTTTCGGGGGGGCGCCCGCGAAAGGAAGCAAGAAACGGCGGGGTGAGTGGCGCGAGGACGGAGAATGAGAGCGCCGAGGTTGGGAACGGTAGCGCCGAGGTTGGGGACGGCGGGGAATCGGCAGCGCGGAAAGTGGAAACAGCGAAGCGGACGATAAACTGGGGTGCCATGACCGATGATCAGGAAAACACCGGCGCAGACGATGACGTTCGCGCAGGTCAGGGACTCCAAAGTGCTGCAGCGGACCTGTCTTTTAAGGTATGCACTCGCTTGGCTGACAGCCCCGGCGCGCAAGGCGCCAGCACGCGCACAACCCACGGAGGCGTAGCCGGGAACGCAAGCACCAGCGACGACACAACCGGAGAGGCCACAACCCGCAGAACCGCAACCGGGGGCGCAAGCACCAGCGGCGACATAACCGGAGAGACCACAGCCCACGGCCCCTCCCGCGAAAAGGGAGAAGCGGGACCGCTGGGGCGTACGGGCGTCATAGAAACACCGCATGGGACGATCCGCACCCCCGCGTTCATCCCGGTGGCGACAAAAGCAACGGTGAAGACCCTCACGCCCGAGCAGGTGCGATCGACGGGCGCGCAGGCCATGCTTTCGAACGCGTACCACCTATATCTGCAGCCGGGGCCAGACATCGTAGACGAAGGCGGCGGGCTCGCGGAATTCGAGAACTGGCACGGGCCGACGTACACGGACTCCGGCGGCTTCCAGGTCATGAGCCTCGGCGTGGGCTACAAAAAAGTCCTGGCCATGGACACAAAAGGCCGCAGCGAGGCAGACATCATCCAGCAGCAGAAGAAGCGCATGGCCGTGGTCGACGAGGACGGCGTGGATTTCCGCAGCGTCATCGACGGCAGCAAGCACCGCTTCACGCCGGAGGTGTCGATGCAGATCCAGCACCAGCTGGGCGCGGACATCATGTTCGCCTTCGACGAGCTGACCACCCTGGTGAATACACGCTCCTACCAGGAGGAATCCGTCGCCCGCACGCACCGCTGGGCCCGCCGCTGCCTGGCGGAACACCAGCGCCTGACGGACATTCGCCAACACCGGCCACTGCAGTCCCTATGGGGCGTGGTGCAGGGCGCACAGTACGAGGATCTGCGGCGGCAGGCAGCGCGCGGCCTGGTGGAGCTCTCCCGCGAAGCGGAGGCTCAGGGCAACCGCGGGTTCGGCGGCTTCGGCATTGGCGGCGCGCTGGAGAAGGAAAACCTCGGCACTATCGTCCGCTGGGTCGCCGAGGAACTCCCGGAGGATAAGCCCCGCCACCTGCTGGGCATATCGGAGCCGGACGACCTGTTCACCGCGATCGAGGCCGGCGCCGACACGTTCGATTGCGTCGCGCCCACCCGCCTGGGCCGCCGCGGTGGCGTGTACACGCTCGACGGTCGCCTGAATCTTATGGGCGCTCGGTTCAAGAGGGATTTTTCTCCTATTGACGCCGAAGTAGGCGGCTACGTCTCGGAGAATTATTCGCGCGCGTACATTCACCACCTGCTAAAGGCGAAGGAATTCCTCGCTGGCACGCTGTGCACGCTGCATAATCTGCACTTTATGGTGGGGCTGGTGGACCGGATCCGCGAGTCCATGGAGCAGGGGCGTTTCTATGAGTTCCGGGAGGAATTCATGTCTCGCTACTACGGCCCAACCTGGCAGGAGCGCCTGGGTCAGCACTAGCGCGGGCAGGCCGGATGGTCGGCGGGCAGGCGCGGGCATGCATGTCGCGCGCCTGCGCGCTAGCGCACGCGCTCCAGCGTCCGGCCTTCGTTGTCGAAGCGCTGGATGGCGCCGGAGCGGAAGTCCCGCTCCAGCTGCGAGCCTTCAATGTCAAAGGTCGGCAGCACGCGGTCCAGCCACTTGGGCATGTACCAGGTGGCTTTGCCGAGCAGCATCATCATGGCGGGGATGAATGTCATGCGCACCAGGAATGCATCGAATAGCACGGCCGCGCCCAGTGCGAAGCCGAAGATCTGCACGAACGGCAGTGGCTGGAAAATGAAGCTGGCGAATACGCCGATCATGATGAGCGCCGCCACCGTCACAACCTTCGCACCCATGCCGAAGCCGAAGATCACGGAGTCTTCGACGGGTGTGTACTTGGAGCCCTTGGCGGCTTCGAAGGATTCGTGCTTGAAGCGTTCTCGCATGCGCGAAACGATAAACACCTGGTAATCCATCGCCAGCCCGAATGTCACGCCGATGAGGAAGATCGGCATAAAGCTGATCAGCGGTCCCGGCGAGTCCCACAGGCCGCCCCAGCCTTCCTGCCACACCAGCACGGTCAGGCCGAAGGCACCACCGACGGAGAGTAGGAATCCGAGTGCGGCCATGATCGGCACGGTGATGCTGCGGAAAATCATCAACAGCAGAACCAGCGCCAAGCCGACGACCAGCGCCAAGTACACCGGCATGGCGTTTGAAAGTTGTGTCGTAACGTCCTGCTGAATAGGGATCAGACCGGTGATGCCCATGTCCACGCCGGTTTCGTTCTCGATCACGCTCTGTTGGCTGCGCAACGCGTGGATCAATGCGGCGGTGCCTTCGTCGGTCGGCCCGCCCTCGGGCGTGATCAGCAGTTGCGCGGTCAGCCCGTCTTCACTCTGGCCGATCAGCTGTGCATGCTTCACATGGATGTTGCTGCCGAGGTTCTCCATCGTGTACATGAATGACGCCTGCGCGGCGGCCTTGCGCAAGTCGCCGGCGCCCTGCCCGGCGTCGCCCTGTTCAGGCGTGCTCTGACTTGCCTCGCCCTGCCCAGCCTCGCCCTCAGCCGGCTTGTTGGCCTGCATGTCCGCCTGGCCGGTGATGTAGGTGGCAAGTGCGGGCGAATCCGGTTTTGCGTTCTCACCGTTGACCACCACCAGGAACGGGGCGTTGCGCCCTGGCCCAAAGCCGGCCTCTGTCATCTCGGCGGCCTTGCGCTGGGTGGAGTCCACGTTGGACGTCTTGTCATTCGGCAGCGAAAGCTGCAAATTCAGCGCGGGCAGGGTCAGCGCTGCCAATGCCAGCATGACCACTGCAATGGAAATGCCAGGGAAGTTGTACACCATCCTGATCCACCGGCTCGCCAAGCCGTGCTTGCGCTTACTGTCGTCCACGCGCTGGTGCTCGCCGCGGACCGCGCGCGCCGTAGCCGCCGCGGTTGCGCCAGCCCCGTCGCCCTCTGCATCAGCGCGTACAGCACGCCCGCTTCGGTTGCCCAGCCCCGCCGGACCACCGGTGAAATACCCGTGCGCCGCATCCTCCCCCGCGAGGGCGGAGGCGTACTGTGACCCGAACGTGGCGTCCTTACGAAAGACCCGCGAGCCGCACGCACCAAGCACAGCAGGCAGGAACGTCAGCGCCACGACCACGGCGACAACCACGCTAACGGCCGCAAAGTATCCCATGTACGACAGGAATGGGATGTTCGCCAGGCGCAGGCCCAGCAGCGCGACGGTCACGGTCAGCCCGGCGAACACTACTGCCGAGCCCGCGGTGCCTGCAGCCAAGCCAATCGCATCCGGGCGCGAGCGCCCCTGCCGCAGTTCGTCGCGGTAGCGCGACATGATGAACAGCGCGTAGTCGATGCCAACGGCCAGGCCAATCATCAGGCCCAACGTCGGGGTGATGGAGTTCAACGGCAGGAATGCCGTCGCCCCCACCGTCACGAGTGCGCCGATACCCACACCCACAATCGCGGTAATCAGCGGCAATCCCGCCGCCAGCAGCGAGCCAAATGTAAAGGCCAGAATAACGAGCGCGACCACCACGCCCGCGATCTCGGAGATCGGTTCGACAGCGATCGGATCGCCGAAGCCGGGGCCGCCGACCTCCACGGTCATGCCCGCGTCGCGCGAGATCTGGATGGCGTCGTACACCGCCTGGCGGTTTTCTTTGGTCACGTCGGCAGGCAGGGGCACATCGAAGCTGAAAGACATCGTGCCGTAGCGCCCGTCGGCGGAGTACATCCGCAGATTCTCGGCGTCGGACTTCGCGGTAGCTTCGGGCAGCCCTTGCTTCGTCATCTGCTCGACCAGCATCGTGCCGAGCTTCTTGTTGAGGGTTACGGGGTTGCCGAACTGCATGCCCTCTTTGAAGTCGGGCACGTTGTTCTTTAGCGACGCCACAGTCTCATCCATCGCCGCCATCAGCTCTGGGTCTTCGAGTTTCTTCCCGTCGGGGGCTTCAAAGACTACGTTGACGTCGGTGGATTCGGCGGGGTTTTTCGTGCCCGGGAATTTCTCTTGGAGCATTTCCGTGGCGTGCGTGGAGGGCACGTCTTTGATTTCGAAGACGTCGTTGAAGCCCTTTTGGAATCCCAGCGCGGCCGCCGCGATGCCGACGAACAGCAGCAGCCAGGCGGCAATCACCCGCTTCTTGTGCAGGTAGGACCATCGTCCGAGGTTAAACAGGATTTTCGCCACTGGTTGACCTTCCGCCGGCTGTTGAGTGTGTGTAGGACCTTGAGCTTGCGTTCGTGGTTGCGCTCTGGCAGCTCCTGCGGGGTGGGGGTTTCCCGAGAGATGCTTCCCACGCCGCAGACAGTTCTCGAAATATACATCCTACAGTAGCCAAAAGCCCAGGTGGGTTGTGACAGGTGTGACATGTGTTGCTCAAGCTTCTGGGTGGACCTTCCGGACGCGCTCCCAACTTCCCCGTCGTAGGCAATGCAAGGGGCAAATGTCCCAAATCTTCCACTTTCGACGAGTAGCAGATTTGCAGCAAATTTTCGTAACCCTCTGACCTGCAGAAACAGAAAGTTATAAAAACGGAGTGGAAGATTTGGGACACTTTCCGCTCCCGCTACGCCTCAAAGTGCCCTTTTCGGCGCATTCCCGAAATGCGGGACGCAGTTTTGCATCCTTACTCAGGTATCCCCCCAGCCACTTTCAGGCCGTCTACGGCGCTTACAACGCTTCGCCCTCTTTTACACCCCTCCCAGTAGAGCGCCCTAACTTCGCCAAAACCAGCCCATCGCCGGTCGCAGGCCTCCTACCCAAAGGCTCAATGTCCCAAATCTTCGAGTTATTGAAAGTAGGGGGTTTGCAGCCACATTCTGCAAGCCTCTGACCTGCGCAAACAGAATAGTTATACTCTAATACGTGGAATTTGGGACATTCCCACCCGAGCGCTCCTCATTCCCAGCCCCAGGCACCCGGTTGCGCACCCCGCGCACCAAAATCCAAACTCCCGCGCACGCGAAAACCGCGCGCCGCCCCAGTGTTCAACCGGGAACCAGCACGCGGCAAAAAATTCTGGCGGTGGCGGAGGGATTTGAACCCTCGGTTGCTACTAACAACACTCGCTTTCGAGGCGAGCACCTTCGGCCGCTCGGACACGCCACCATAGTCAGCGATTGCAGACTCGTACTAGCGTAACACCCCCACATTTTCGCAACAAAACCCCACCCTGCGCACACGAGAGCCCCGCACACACATCCGCACACATCCGCGCACGCGCATCCACTCGTCCCCCGCGCACACCCCGCGCACACGAAAGCCCGCCGCGAACTTCCACCAGTTCGCAGCGGGCTTGCAGCTTCAGCGCTTTAGTTGTCGCCGAGAACCTTGTCCATGCCCTTGTTCAGGCCGTCCTTGGCCTTGTCAGCCTTGTCGCCGTCCAGCTTGCTGTCGATGGCCTTCTCGGCACCGTCCTGGATCTTGTCGCGGTGCTCGCCTGCCATGTCCTTAGCCTTGTTCAGGTCCATTGTGGTCTCCTTAGTTTCGGATGTAATTAACTTTGTTCTAACTTGCGTGCCCCTAGCCGCAACTCGTACGACCAGAAGCACACATCCCAACGTAAGGACGTTCCCGCTCCCTCGCCACCCGCAGCCCCTCAGACAACCAGCGTTATCCGCTAAACCCGCAGTTGGGAGCCATGAATTAATTTTCTATAAAACTTATAGACGCCCACGTTTCCCCCACCCCAGCCAGCCGCAAACCGTCAACGCAGGCGGGCGAAGAACTGCCGCAGCAGTTTTTCGCACTCCCCGGCCAGCACGCCTCCGCGGACCTCCGCCCAGTGCAGTGGAGACTCCCGCGGCACGTCCCAGACGCTGCCGCACGCCCCGGTCCGGGGCTCGTAGGCTCCGAAGATGATGCTGCCAATTCGCGCCCCGACTAGCGCCCCCGCACACATGGCGCAGGGTTCCAGGGTGACCACCAGCGTGCAGTTTTCCAGCCGCCAGGCGTCCCCGAGCTCCTGCACGGCTTCCCGGATGGCGAGGATCTCCGCGTGTGCGGTGGGATCATTGTCGGCTTCGCGCCGGTTCACGCCCCGCCCGAGTTCCCGCCCGTCCTGGTCGAGAATCACAGCTCCGACGGGGACGTCCCCGGCGGGAGTCTTCGCGGCGATGTCCAGGGCCCGGCGCATCAGCGCTTCCGCGCGCGCATCCCCGGCGACCTGCGGCAATCCGCCGCCCACGCGCACCTGAGCCTCAGCCTCACCGCGCGCCTCAGCCCCGCTGCACGCGCACGCCTCACCGCCGCGCGCGCCCGGCGCGCCCTCCACCCCCACCGGCTAGAACTCCAGCTCCACGCCCACCAGGTCCGCCAGCTCGTCGGCGAATCCCAGCTCGTCCGCCACGCGCAAAACCTGCTCCGCCCCGTACAGGTCATCGTCGTAGAAGATGATGGACATTATCTGCTCGCTGACACCTAGATCCTCCAGCAGGTCGAAGTCGCCCTCGGGCCACGGATCGTCGGACGCGTCGGCCTCCTCTTCCGAAGGCTCGTCAATGTCCAGAGTGTCCAGCACCTCGCTGGCAATGTCGTAATCCAACGCTGCGGTGGCGTCACTAAGTAAGATCCGCACGCCACCCGGCACAGGGCGGAGCACGGCGGACCAGTCATCCTCCACGCAGAGCAATCCCACGACCGGCCCTTCCGCGCGCGAGGAGCGCAACTCCTCGACCAAATCCTGCAGGTTTTCCGTGGCTCGGGCGGGAAGCTCACGCAAGTGCCACTGGCCGTCGGCGCGGATGGCGGAAACGGCGAAGGTTAAGTCGCCGTCGTTATCAAAGCTGTCGGTGCTCATGTCCCCCAACGCTAGTCGGCTTTGTGGAACACTGGGAAGCGTGAGCCACGAAAATTCTTCCGATTACCGCCTTAGCACCGTCCCCGAGGATCGCCGACCACTGTGCATCCTGGGGCTTGGCCTGATTGGCGGGTCGCTGATGCGCGATGCGCAAGCAGCAGGCTGGCCGGTGTTCGGTTGGAATCGATCGGAGAAGACAGTCTCCCGCGCGCGTCGCGACGGCTACGACGTTTCGGGCGATCTGGAAGCCACCCTGCGCCGCGCCGAACAAGCCGATGCGCTGCTGATTCTTGGGGTGCCGATGCCCGCGCTGTCTTTCCTTCTTGACGCCATATCTCAGCACGCCCCGAGCTGCGGATTTACTGACGTGACCAGTGTGAAGCAGGAGGTGCATGACCTAGTGGAGGCCAAGGGCATGTCCGACCGTTTCGTCGGTGGGCATCCAATGGCGGGCACGGCGAACTCTGGCTGGGCGGCCACGATGCACGGACTTTTCCAGGGTGCAGTGTGGGTCGTAACGTACGACAACGCGCGGGACGATAAGCGCTGGCTAGACACGTGGGTGCGCGTGGTCGGGCTGGCGGAGGAAGTTGGCGCGGCGGTCGTCCCCGCCATCGCGCGGAGGCACGATGATGCCGTAGGGCGCGTGAGCCACCTGCCGCACATCCTGGCCGAGGCACTGGCCGTGGCGGGCGATGCTGGCGGACCGCTGGCACTGAGCCTGGCGGCGTCGAGTTTCCGCGACGGCACCCGCGTGGCAGGCACCGAGCCGGATCTAGTCCGCGCGATGGTGGAGAACAACCGTCCCGCTGTACTCAATGCCCTGGACCAGACCATTGAGCTGCTGCAGGGCGCGCGCGAGGATATTGCCAACCCAGAGAGTTCCCTCAAAACCCTGGCTGAGGAAGGCAACGCAGCGCGCGGACGCTTCGAGGCACGGGCCGGTCGCAACAAGGGGGATGCCACCAACCGTCCGATTATCCGCGTGCGCCCGGGCGCGCCGGGGTGGGTGGATCAGCTGCATTCGGCAGAATCCATGGGCGCGCAGATCGGCATTTTCTAGCAACCGCAAGAGTGCTGCGCGAGCTAGCAGTCCGCCTTCGTCTTCGCTGTGGGCGCGCCGTCCAGCAGGTCGGGCAGCCCCTTCGCCAGCGCATCCACGCCTGCCCACGACGTAGGCTCCAGGCCATCGTTGGGGATCGCCATGATCGCAACGGGCGTCATTTCCCCGTCTTTACCGGGCACCAGGCCCAGCTGCCGGTATATAAAGCGTCCGTCGTCCTCCGGCCCCCAGCCGCCCTTGAACTGCGATCCCTTAATCTTCGACAGGCCGTAGCTGTGCTCCGGGGTGATGTGCCCCATACGCTCCAACACCTTGTCGGAGCCGTTCATGCAGCGGAAGCCATCCATGAAACGCACCTGATCCGTCAGCTTCCACGTCAGGCCGCCGAATCCAACGTATTTCCCCTCGTCGTATTCCTTCCCCGGCGCGGTCGGGTCGCCCGTGCGCTTGAGGTAGTCCTGGATTTTGTGCGAGGCAGTTCTGTCGGACCAGTCGCCTAGGTACATCCAGAGGCGGAAGGCAGCGTCATTATCCGAATAGTGAATCGCCGCATCCATGTCGGCTTCCATTGCCGCGCGCGGGGCGGACTGGTGGTGAGCCTCGGCGTAGCGCAGTTTCTCTTCAACGGCGCCTGCGATGGGGGCTTTAATGGTCGACCAGGCGCTCTCCGCGTTGAGCGTGCCCGCGTGGAGCGGACCTTCCTGACCGAGGATTGCCACGCCGACCTGCACATTATTCTTCTTGGCGATGTCGGCGGCGAGCTTGTCCAGCTTCGCCTGCTGTTCCTCGTCGGTGGGCGGGGTGGCGTCTGCGCCGTCGGTGCTGTCGTTGCCGCCGTTACCGCCATTGTCGGGCGCGGCGGCGGTGTTGGCGGCGGGTGCGCTCTCTTCGCCCTTCTCCTCGACGCCCCCTTCCCCGCCGTTTAGCCCCACTACCAGACCGACCGTGATGGCGAGGACGGCGGCTCCCACTCCGAGGCTCGCGACGAGTCCGCCGGTGGCACCGCGGTCGCCGGCACCTCCGCTCCGCGGCTTCTCTTCGGAGCGTTCATTGCTCGCCACTTTTTCCTCCTTGACCAGCAGTCTCTTCGAACTCTTCCGTCTCGGCTGCGCATTCTCCGCCGCGTGGCACGTCCGCCATACAGCAGCTCAGCCGCGCAACACTTCCGAGCAACGTTTCCACCGCCTAGCACTTCACCACGCAGCTCTCCACCGCCTAGCACTTCACCACGCAGCGTTCCGCCGCTCAACGCTTCCGAGCAGCGTTTCCACTGTGCGACAAACCACCACCGAGAGCGATCGCGTTCAGTCTAGCCAGGAATCCCCATGCTTGCGCCCCGTACAACTTCCATTGCAGAGACTCTTAACCCCCTGCAGCAATACTCTTAGTCTCCAACGACGCCACGCTTAAACCCCTCAAGCGGGCGCGGTCGTGAAAGCCTGGATGTCCCAAATCTACGAGTTATTGAAAGTAGCGGGTTTGCAGTAAAAAAACGCAACGCTCTGACCTGCGAAAACAGAATAGTTATATTCTAAGAGCTGGAATTTGGGACATTACCCTCCAAGACTCCTTGCACCTGAGACGCCCTGGGATGCCAGGGGCCCGGTCCCGCGAGGGCTACAGACGCGAGCCAGGGACTTCAGGGACCCGCCAGGCGCCGGTCAGACGCGCCAAGTGCCCGGCGCCGGTCAGGCCTGACGCAACTCCGACACCTTCCGTCGGCCAAACCAGCCCAGCGCCACCGCAAGCACCAGCCCGGCCAGTGCTCCCGCGAGATATCGCCCAACGTAATCGGCGCTGGTCTGCGGGGTTCTCGGCGGAGTGGGGGTAGTGGCCGCTGTCAGCACGCTCGATGTGTCGCGTCCGCTGGTGACGTCCTCGATCCAGGACTTGGCGTCGGACAGCGTGGTGATAGCCGCCGTCGGCGAAGGCAGATCCGGGTCACCATTTGCGGTACCGGCGGTTGCGAGGCCTGCGAGCCGCCCGCCGACGAAGAATGGCGCTCCCGAGTCGCCGCCTTGCATCGCCGCGCGCGTGAGGGATTCTGCCTCAAGAATGCCCCCGGCGATCTTCGGCATGACGCCACCCGCTCCATCTGCGGGAATCGCCCCACCACCCATGGCAATGTCTGCGGGAACAGATTCCACGCCCTCCGGGCTGGATGATTCAGTGACTTTCTTCGCGCCAGACTTCTTGGAAGCCTCTGGTGCAGGTGCACCGGGGATCAGTTCGGAGTCGTCGCCGTGGAGGACCTCCGGGCCGCCCGGAGCCACTTTAACTCCGCCATCGACCTTGCCATCCGATCCAGCGACTCCACCGGCACCACCTGCACCGCCGTCGCCGCCGTCGCCTCCGTCGCCTCCGTCGCCTCCGTCGCCGCCCGGCGAACCGGAGGCGCCTGGCCCGGTCAAAATCTCCCGCACTCGCATTCGCGCCACAGGCAGCTGACCCTTGCGAGCCATCAGGGAGCTGCTACTCCAGCCGTACAGGTTCCCCTCGTCGCCGTTCTTTGGCGAACTATCGGCCAACTTCGCCGGCTCGACTCCCTCGACGGGCCGGGTGAGGTGCAAGAGCCCGGCGTCCATAACAGGAGACAGCGACCACGAGTCCGCGTCATACACAGCACCTCCGATGCGCGCCTGCGTGCCCTCATTGGAGACGGATTCCAGGCAGTGGCGGGCCGTCAGCACCCATTGCCGGGCGACGAGCGTACCGGTGCAGTCTCCGAAGTTGCCTACGCGCCCGATCCGCAGCGAGGCCACGGCCCGCGATTCCGCGTTGTCCGCGGCGCGCTCGCCGTATTCCATTGCGCTGGCGGGTGCCATGCATGCGCCGCTCAAAGTTGCAGCAACTGCCGCTACGGCAGCTCCCTTGGTTACAAAATTCTTCATGCTGGTCCTTCCACGGCTCATGCTCGTTCCCCCGAAATCACTCGGACAGTCTGCGCGACGCAGCGCTCTGCCGGCCCTTGTCCTGCAAACAACGTTTTCGCCGGGCCGTCAGCGAGCTTCTTCCACAGCCATGCGAGCACCAGGAACGCCGCGATAAACGCCGCCGCCCACAGGTCCGAGTGCAGCGCCACGTGTGTCTGCCACCAGAAGGCCGATAGCACGTGGAGGATGTAAACCGTTAGCGCCATGGAACCTAGCGCGACCAGCGAATTCGTTGCCCGCATACGCTGGCCAATGACCAGGCAGAGATGCAGCACGATAGCGGCAACGGCAACGGACAGCACGATCTCGCCGAGCACGCCCGTGTGGCCGGTGGTGCGCGCCCAGCCGGATAGGTCCGTCTGGAAGCGCAGGTAAATGCCGATGCCTGCGATGATGAGGCACGCGGTAGTCGTTGCCTTTTTTATGACGCCACCAGTCCCAGTGCCATCCTTCCCTACGTACACGTCGAAGAGGATCATCCCGGCGATGATGTATGCGACCCACGCGAAGTGAGGGTATGGAAGTGGCAGTTCCAGCGGGGCGTAGCGCCACGTTGCGGCGGCTGTAGCCAGCAGCAGTAGGGCGACTTTCGCAGCTGTGGGCAGTGGAGGAATCCAGGCGGTGGCGAGCATCGTAATGCCCAGCACGACGAGTACCACCTGGATTTCACCACCAACCGGCAGCAGCGCCAGGCCGATGAGCGTGATGATTGCTCCACGTGCTGCGAGCTTCGCTACCGTCTGCAACGTAGTAGCAGCAGTAGCAGCAGAGGCGACGGTGGCAGTAGAGGCGGCAGCGGCAGCAGAGGCGGCAGCGGCGGCAGAGGCAACAGTGGCCCTGCGCTTGGCGTTGTTCCAAATAAGCATCATGGTCACGCCCGCGATAACGGCGAATAGTGCTGCCGGGAGTCCGGAGAGCACCACCTTCGCCTGCCACAGCGGATGTCCAAGGTGCAGGTAGACCATTCCGATGATCGCGCCTCCGCGGGCGATGTCCAGCCCGAGAATGCGCTGCCGCTTCCCGGGCTCCCGCGCGGCGCTCTTAGAGGTAGGTGTGCTAACCACCCAGCTATCTCCTTTTTAGTTCTCAAATTCTCAAACAAACCGCACTGCGGCAGTCAGCGCGCAGGGTTCGCGCGCCGACCCGCTAAAGCGGAACGATTGTCTTTTTTAATCTCCAATCCTTGAGCCCCACTGCCCCGTCTTTGTGAGCCCCCTGTTAGTTCCTTCTAAGTTTCCGGCAACCTAGCCCCGACCTGCCTGAAACCGTGCCGCTTTCCACGTCTTACGGGTCCCAATGTCCAAAATCTACGAGTTATCAAAAGTAGCAAGTTTGCAGCGGAAAATTGCAACACTCTGACCTGCGCAAACAGAATAGTTATATTCTAAGATATGGAATTTTGGACATCCCCACCCCACCAGCCACACTGGCCCCATGCCGGCCGTCACACCGCCCCCCGGAGCCCCCGGAGCCACCGCACAGCACCCACCCTGGGCCCCCGCACAGCACCCACACCCCGGAACCGGGTTAAGTAAAGAAAAGTGTGTCCGCATGCCACCATAACCCCAGACCACACACCACAAATCACCAAAGAATAGCTCCCCGAAAGCTATTACCCACACCATCCCGCACCTCCGGCCACATTTGTGC
>NZ_JBWJFG010000011.1:0-45024 GCF_056388495.1 Corynebacterium sp. TUM25020
TCGGTGCACCAGCAGAATACGACACCGCCATCGACACCAGCTACCAACACAACCTCGGCATCCAAAAAGGCTGGATCAAATAACCGCAACACGCCCGGAAAAGACACACTTTTCTTTACTTAACCCCACTTTTCTTTACTTAACCCCACTTTTCTTTACTTAACCCTGAAAAAAGCCCCAGTCTGTGACCCGCGTGGGGCCACTGACTGGGGCTATTTTTGGTCGGGATAACAGGATTTGAACCTGCGACCCCCTCGTCCCGAACGAGGTGCGCTACCAAGCTGCGCCATATCCCGGTCTGGAGCGGCACGTTAGTTCTGCGAACTGCGAGCAACCTCGCAAATGATGCAAAGCCAACGGCTGCAACTCGAACAACTATAGCCCGCAGAGGGGACAATTTTCAAAATGGCTGTATAGAGGGCATTTTCCTTTGCTTTCCTCTGTTATCCCTCTTCTTCTCTGCCGCTTATTCCGACGGCTTCTCCACGATGTGGATCAGTGTTGCCGACGGGCGGCAGAAGGTGCGGAAGGGCACATACTTCGAGTTACCCAACCCGTTGGTCACGTGCAGCCACATGCGCTCGGTCCAGCGAGATAGTCCACGCACACGGCTACGGTCGATGCCGCAGTTCGTCACGATGGCGCGCCCACCAGGCAGGCACAGTTGCCCACCGTGCGTGTGACCGCTCAGTACCAGCTGATATCCGTCAGCGGCGAAGTGGTCCAGAACGTGCGGTTCCGGGGAATGGCTGAGGCCGATGGCCAAGTCGGCGTCACTATTCGGACGACCAGCAATCTGCGAGTAGTCGTCGAGCTCGTGGTGAGGGTCGTCCACACCAGCGATGGCCAGCTTGATCTTTGCAGGGCTAGTAAGCGAACCCGTTGCCGCCGGGTCGATAGCGAACTCAACCGTGGCATTCGAGGCATCATGCCAGCCACGTTCGATAAAGGCGGCGCGCATCCCCTTCCAAGGCAGCTGCTCATCGGAAGGCTTGCGCTTCTTGCCAAGCAGATAAATGAAGGGGTTCACAGGGCGGGGCGCAAAATAGTCATTGCTGCCGAATACGAACACTCCTGGGCGTTCCAGTAGCGGACCGAGTGCACGGAGAACTCCCGGTACGCCCTCCTTTTCGCCCAGGTTGTCGCCGGTGTTGACCACCAGGTCAGGATCCAACTCGTCGAGTGCCGCAACCCATTCCTGCTTGTGGTGCTGCTTATCCAGCATGTGCAGGTCGCTTACGTGTAGCAACCGGAAGCTATCCCAATCAGCAGGTAGGGTGCCGGGCTCTAGCAACGGCACGGTGACCTCGTGGAGCTGGAACTTGAGGGTTTCTCTATATGACGCCGCAGATACTGCTACGCTAGCGGCTCCAAGTCCGGCCACGCACGCCAGCAGCCTGGCAGGAATTGAACGTTGCTTGTGGGGCTCGGCATTGGCATTGCGGGAGTTCTTTTTCACGTCTTCCAGAGTATCGCTTCGCGCTCTTTGGGGAAGGTGGTGGTCGGCCGGACGCTACTGGAACTGGCGCAGTAGATCGTTCAAATCGTTGAGCCCACGCTGAACTTCAGGCGGCAGGTTGATCTCTGGAGGTGGGGTGTTGGTCTGCGGCGACGCTGCGTTGTTTGTGCTGGTTCCGCCTCCGCCAGTGTTGGTTACGGGCGCGCCCCATTTACCGGGGTTCGTACCTGCATCGTACTTCTTGTTATAGGACGGGAGCTTGCCACCACCGTATTTGTTAATGACCGGCTTGGAGGTCTCGAAGAAGATCCGTGTCGGCTCGTTACCGCCGTAGAGGTTGCCATTGCCACATTGGCGTACAGGCGCCGTGCACAGATTCTTGGCAGTACCGCCGTCGTTGAAGATGTAGGAAGATCCAGCCCAGCCCGGGGTGAACCCTAAGAATGCGGCGGAGAAGCTGGTTTCCGTCGTGCCGGTCTTTGCGGATACAGGGGCGCTCCATCCCGTTGCGCGCGCAGAAGCGGCAGCTGTTCCGCCTTGTGCATCGCTTCCCATGCCGTTGGCCAGCGCATCCGCGATATCTTTATCGATGGCTTGCTCGCATTTCGCCTCTTCGAAATCCACCTTCTTGCCGTTGCGATCCTTGATGCCTAGCACGGGAAGTGGCTCGCACCAGCGGCCGTGATCGGCGAGGCTGGCGGCAACGTTGGAGAGCTCCAGTGGATCCACGGCAGTGGGACCCAAGACGAAGGAGCCAAGGTTATTGTCCTTGATGTACTCCTCCACAGAGTGCTCGCCGTCGAAACTGCCTTTTTCCTTATAGGAACGCAGCCCCAGTTTGATGGCGATATCCACAATGCGTTTCATCCCGACCTTCTCCGCCATCTCGACGAAAGGCGTATTCGGACTTGTCGCTAGCGCTTCTTTTAGAGTCATGTTCGGCTTGTAGGAGCCAGCGTTTTCCACGCAGTACTTGCCTGGCGGGCAGCCGCGAGCACCACCTGCACCCATGCCTTCGACCTCCGCTCGGGCAGGAACGGCGAGGTTAGTGTTCAACCCCATGCCGTCTTCCATTGCAGCTGCCGCGGCAAAGATCTTGAAAACGGATCCGGCGCCGTGGCCCTGCATAGAGTGCGTCAGTGGTAGCACAGTCTGCTGCTTGTCCTGATTCAACCCGTACTTGCGCGAGGAAGCCATGGCTAGAACTTGGTGCATGCCGTCCTTGGGAGCCAAGTAGTCGGTAGCCGCCGATACACCCTCCTGAGTCGGTGACACTTTGCTGCGTGCCGCCTTCTCTGCGCTCTTCTGTGCCTGCGGATCCAGTGTGGTGCGAATGGTGTATCCGCCCTTTGTGATTTCGTCCTTAGGAATGCCCTTCTTGTCCAGGTATTCCAGAACGTAGTCGCAGAAGAACCCGCTTCCGCCTGCGCCGATACAGCCGTTAGTTGGGATCTTGGGGGCCTTCAGCACGCCCAGCGGCTTCTTAGCGAGAGCATCTGCCTCGCTCCGCGAGAGAGTCTTGGAATTCACACGCGCCTGGAGCACGGCGTTGCGTCGATCCTTTGCGCCATCGGGGTTCGTATACGGATCCAGGGCGCTAGTCGACTGCACAATTCCGGCGAGGAATGCCGCTTGGTTATCGTTCAGATCTGCCGCGTTGACGCCGAAGTAGGTCTGTGCCGCAGCCTGAACGCCAAAAGCACTGTTGCCGAAGGAAACCAGGTTGAGATAGCGAGTCAGGATCTCGTCCTTCGTCAGTTTCCTATCTAGCTGGCCGGCCATCTTCATTTCGCGCAACTTACGCGGCAGAGAAGTCTCGATCGCTTCCGCTGCCTGGTCCTCGTTTTCCGCCGAGATCAGCCACAGATAGTTCTTCACATACTGCTGATTGATCGTCGATGCGCCCTCGGAGACCCCACCACTGGAGATATTTGCCACCGCTGCGCGCAGGGTGCCACGGATATCCACGCCTTCGTGTTCATAGAAGCGCCGGTCTTCAATAGCGACAATGCTGTCTTTCATCGCCTGTGAAATCTTGTCCGATGGCACTTCGGTGCGGTTTTGGTTGTACACCCAGGCAATGGTTTTGCCATTCCGATCTGTGATCCGCGAGCGGAGCGGAACGGTGTTGTTCTCCGAAATGTCTTTCACATTGGAGTTCATCGTGTCCGTGCTGGCGTTAACCACCCAGCCGCCGGCCCCGGCAAACGGCAGGATGGCTGCAGCGAGCAGCACGCCACCGGCCAGGATGGCGAGGAATAGTCTTAGAAATGCCTTCGGTGCTTCCACGCGTATCACCATAACCCACGCCCCGGACAACCCTCCGCCCCTTTCTTTTTGACGCCTACATTCCAGCTGTCGGGGGTGATCCTTGAACTCTTGCATATACGCATTTCGTGGGGGAGGAGCGCAGTGCAGTGCAGGATAGGAAGTTCGCTAGTTTGTGATGTGCGACACGTTTTACTGATAGTGCTGACCAGCGGGATCGTGAGGGCGTCAAAAGAAAAGCGCTTTGCGCAGTGTGTGATGTGGGAGGTTTTCCCTGGTTAATTGAATCCCTACTCGACAAGTGTCGCGTGGATATCAATTACCCCCAAAATGTGATGTATTCGACACTTCTAAAAACGTGTGAATAAAATTACTACTACAGCAAGCCTCATATGGCAGTTGGTGGTAAGAAACGACAACCGACGCACAAGGAGCGACGGCCACCCTGCCGAAAGGCACGTTTCGGAGGAGAAAATGACTGCATCGCTCGCCCACACAAAGGTCAGCAACGGTTCGAAGCCGACCTGCCAGCCTGCCGAACAAATCACGACCCGCGAGTCTTTCAATAATCGCGGCGAGTGGATTACCCAGGCGCACTGCCGCAACGTGGATCCGGACGAGTTGTTTGTAAAGGGTGCAGCTCAGCGCAAGGCCGTAGCTATCTGCCGCCACTGCCCTGTAGTGCTGCAGTGCCGTGCTGATGCACTGGATAACAAGGTGGAGTTCGGCGTGTGGGGTGGCATGACCGAGCGTCAGCGCCGCGCCCTGCTGCGCAAGCACCCCGAGATCACCAGCTGGGCAGACTTCTTCGCCGGCCAGCTGGAAGCAGCTAAAGCAGCTAAGTAAACCGCCGAACCGCTAAGGTGGTGGCCATGACTAACTGGGAATACGTAACCGTACCGCTGCTTACTCACGCGACGAAGCAGATCCTCGACAACTGGGGCCAGGATGGATGGGAGCTCGTTTCCGTGCTGCCCGGACCGACCGGCGAGCAGCACGTCGCCTACATGAAGCGCCCCCTGGAGCAGTAACCATGGCGCAGCAGAACTTCCGTTCCAAGCTCGAAGAGCTCGGCCTGCAGCTCCCACCGGTGGCCGCACCCGTCGCCGCCTACGTCCCCGCTGTGCGCAGCGGCAACCTCGTCTACACCTCCGGACAATTGCCTTTCGTAGACGGTAGCCTGCCTGTCACTGGCGTGGTCGGCGCGGATGTCACTGAGGCGCAAGCCTATGACGCCGCCCGTACAGCTGCACTAAACGCCATTGCCGCGATCGATGATCTGGTGGGAATCGAAAACATTGAACGAATTGTAAAGGTCAATGGTTTTGTTGCCTCCACCGCCGGCTTTGGTGGCCAGCCCGGCGTAGTCAATGGCGCTTCCGAGCTGCTGGGAGAGATCTTCGGCGAGGCGGGAGTGCATGCTCGCGCAGCTGTCGGCGTGGCCGCACTGCCGCTGAACGCCCCCGTAGAGGTAGAAATCATCGCGCAGATCAGCGCATAGTTTGTAGGTTCGTTCTACACTGGGAGGCATGGAGCACCCCGCTTATAGCCAACTACGTCCCGTAACCCCGAACATCGGTGTCGTCCTCGCACCGAACCCCAGCTATGCAGCCTTGGAAGGCACGAACTCCTGGGTAATCAAGGGAGAAAACGACACAGTATCTGTTGTGGTGGATCCGGGTCCGCAGGATGAGGGCCACCTGAACGTACTCAACACTAAGGCCACCGATGGTGGCGCGGAGATCGGCGCTGTGCTGTTGACACACCGCCACGCGGATCACGCCAATGGAGCTCAGCGCTTCCGCCAGATTTCTGGCGCTCCGATCCGTGCCTTCGACAAGCAGTACTGCATCGCTGGTGAGGAGCTGAAGGATGGGGAGATTATCTCCTTCGAGGGCCTGACCCCTACCATCGAGGTCGTTCACTGCCCCGGCCACACCTCTGACTGCGTGGCTTTCTTTATCCACTCCAACGGCGGTACTGATGATTCCGACGTAGAAGGCATCATCACTGGCGATACGCTGGCAGGTCGTCACACCACTATGATCTCCGAAACTGATGGTGATCTGGGCGCTTACCTGGAAACGCTGGCCAAGCTGCGCGAGCGTGGCCAGGATAAGCCTCTGCTGCCAGGACACGGCCCGGATCAGCCGGATCTAGCTGCCGTGGCACAGAAGTACATCGACCGTCGTGAACAGCGCCTGGAGCAGGTCAAGGCTGCCCTAAAGAAGCTGGGCGATGATGCTTCGGTCAATGAGATCGTGGACGAGATTTACACGGACGTCGATCCGGTGCTGCGTGACGCTGCGGCACAGTCCACTCGCGTGACGCTGCGTTTCCTGCGCGGTGACGAGAACTAACACGACGAACGCTAACTCGTAACTGAACGAAAGCAAGCCCCGCTAGAACTCCTAGGAGGATTTCTAGCGGGGCTTTTGTTTTTACCCCAGTGGGCTAAAAGTTGCCTTTAGCGGGCGCGCTTAGCCAGACGCTCGGTGTCGGAGATCAGCACCGACTTTCCTTCCAGACGGATCCAACCGCGGTGGGCGAACTCGGCCAAAGCCTTGTTCACGGTCTCGCGGGACGCGCCGACCAGCTGGGCGATCTCTTCTTGCGTGAGGTCGTGGTGGACGCGAAGAGCGGTGCCTTCTTGGGTGCCGAAGCGGTTCGCCAACTGCAGCAGAGCCTTGGCCACGCGACCGGGAACATCGGTGAAGATAAGATCAGCCAGGGAGTTGTTGGTGCGGCGCAGACGGCGGGCAAGCACACGCAGCAGCTGCTCTGCAATCTCCGGGTGCTCGCTGATCCAGTTGTGCAGCATGGTGGAATCCATCGACGCCGCGTGCAGCTCCGTCACGCAGACAGCGGAGGAAGTGCGAGGACCGGGATCGAAGATGGACAACTCGCCGAACATGTCGGAAGGTCCCATAACGGTCAGCAGGTTCTCACGTCCATCAACGGAGTGGCGGGCGAGCTTCACCTTGCCGCTGATAATGATGTACAGCTGGTCTCCCGGCTCACCTTCGTCGAAGATAGTGGTGCCACGAGGAAACTTGACGGTATCCAGTTGTTCGATGAGGGTACGCACGGCGGTGGGTTCAACACCCTGGAAGATGCCTGCCCTCGATAGTATTTCGGATACTTCTGCCATCCCTTGTTTCACTTCCGTTTCTGGCATTGCGGTGGCTGGGGTGAACCACCTCGCGTACATCTAGAGAAAAATATGTATCGTTCGTCTCTTCTGTTAGAGCATACCCAACTATGTCACAGCGCAATTCCACGGGAAGGTACATTTAAGAATATTATTGGCTGCCGTTTCCGACTGCGGAACGAGTATCCTCGCTGTTTTTAAGTTCCTTCCTTCAGCCCTCGACATTCTAAAGGTTTTATGTCCCTCCCGTCTTCCCCACGAACCTCCCAGAATACAAACCAGAAGAGATCCCAGAAGCAACCGATTCCGCCAACCCTGCCGCGTATCGGCGCTCATATTGCTGCGAAGGGCGAGGAAACCCCGTTAGGCCGCAAGCGTCGTGCGCGCAAAATCAACCGCGCTCTCGCCGAGGCCTACCCGGGGGCACACTGCGAGTTGGACTTCCAAAATCCCCTTGAGCTGCTGGTTGCCACCGTCCTTTCCGCACAGTGCACCGACAAACGCGTCAATGCCGTCACCCCGGCTCTGTTCCGTCGCTATCCCACCGCTGTTGATTACGCAGAGGCGAACATCGAGGACGTCGAACAGATCATCAAGTCCACCGGGTTCTACCGCTCAAAAGCCAAGAGTATTGTCGGCCTGGCCCAGGCAATCGAGGACAACCATGGCGGGGAGGTTCCCGGAACTCTCGAAGAACTGGTCAAACTCCCCGGGGTGGGGCGAAAGACTGCAAACGTGGTGCTCGGCAACGCTTTCGGAGTGCCGGGTATTACGGTGGATACCCACCTTGGTCGCCTGGCACGCCGCTGGAAACTCACGGAGCACGAGGATCCTGTGCAAGTCGAACGCGACCTTATGGAACTCATCGAACGCAAGGAATGGACCCTTTTCTCGCACCGGGCGATATTCCATGGCCGTCGTATCTGCCATTCGCGCCGCGCAGCGTGTGGAGCCTGCTTCCTCGCCCGCCAGTGCCCAAGCTTCGGGGTGGCGGGGCCAGCTGACCCGGAGGTGGCGTCAAAAATGATTAAGTCCGATGACCGCGACCACCTGCTGGGCATTGCCGGATTCTAACCGGTACGACGAACAGGCCGGGTACACTGACTTTTTGTTATGTCTGCACCTGCCGAACACTCTCCTCGAACACGCGCGATCATTATTGCCGTCACACTGGTCGTTGGCATCGCCATTGCGTGCCTGCCGCTCATTGCAGCGCTGCGCGAGGACGCTCCGGACGATGCAGGTGCGACTAGTTCTGCCATGGGGGAGGACGCCCCCTCAGCGCCAGCGACCAACGGGCCTGTCGAGGTAGCGCAGAAAGTACGCTGCCCGGAAGGTGCAGGCAAAGATGCAGGGAAAGCACAGCTCAGTCCCAATGCGGAGCTGCGGGATGTGCGCCTACCGTGTTTGACTAATGGCGAAGGCGATGGCGCAGAAACCTCGCTGGCCGAGCAGCTGGCCGGAAAGCCCACGGTGGTCAACGTCTGGGCCTGGTGGTGCGCTCCCTGCCGTGAGGAGTTGCCGACGATTCAACAGCTAGCGGACAAGCACCCCGAGTGGAATGTCGTCGGCGTGCATCTGGATGCCAAGGCACAGGCAGGTGCCGATATGCTACGCGACCTGGGCGTAGATACTTTGCCGAGTTACCAGGATTCCAACCACACCTTCGACTCTGCAGCGAACCTGCCAAAAGTCGTGCCACTAACCGTGGTCTACAACCCGGACGGCACCCGCGCGCGGTTATATGCGCAGACTTTCCATGGTGCCGAAGAGCTAGAAGAGGCGGTGCAAAAAGCCCTATGACGCACCCGCACAAGCAACTTCAACAGTGGCTTACAAATATAGACATCCAACCGAAATTACCTTCTGACCTGCCCGAATGGCTGCGTGAATTTGCCCGCGACTGTCGCGAAGTGGACATCCACCAGTACCTGAATGACTCCGCTCGGATCGTGCCAGAGACGGACGACCAAGGTCGCCCTCCGCGCTATTCGGCGGTGCTGGTTCTGCTTTCTGGTGACGCCGACTTCCGCCGCCCTGCTGGAACCACAGGCAGACAAGCCTTCCCCGCCGATGCAACCATGCTGTTGACACATCGCACACCGACCATGCGCAACCACAGTGGGCAGGTTGCCTTCCCCGGCGGGCGTGTGGAGGATGCCGATGCCGGGCCGATCGACACTGCCCTGCGAGAGGCGGAGGAGGAAACCAGTCTGGATCCGACGACGGTGGAGCCTTTCGCAATCTTGCAACCGATATATATTGCCCGCTCAAATTTTGCTGTGGTGCCTGTGGTGGCGTGGTGGCGTCAACCTCATAAGGTAAGCTGCCCCACAACCGAAAACGATTGGGTCGAACCCTTTCCCTTAAGTGAGCTGGTGAATCCGCAACGGCGTTTTGAGGTCGGCTTCGCTGGCTGGCGCGGACCGGCCTGGAACCTGCACATCGGTGCGGATAACCCGCTGGTGCTGTGGGGATTCACGGGAGGCGTGATCAATGCGCTGTTACAACGTGCGGGATGGGAAGAGCCTTGGTCCAGTGGTGGTGCTAGCGGCGCGGATGAGCCGTGGAACCTCTTTGAGACCCTTGCCGGATCCGCTAATGGCGAAGCGCTGAAAGAGATGCGGGAAGGGTTCGACCGAGCCAATGAATCAGGCAGAAACGGAGGCGCACCATGAGCGGAACCACGGGGTCGCTAACCCTCGATATTGTGCTGGTCTTTTTGTGCCTCGGCGCTCTGCTATCCGGTTATCGACAGGGCGGATTTAGCGCCGTACTGAGCTTTGCAGGCGTAATTCTGGGTGGGTTCTTCGGTGTAAAACTCGTGCCCTTGGCAGTGCACCTAGCGGAGGATAAAGCACCAGATAGTTACAGCGCCCGATTCTTCGCCGCGCTGCTCACCGTGACCGTGGTCGTGGTGGTGGGCTACGCAATCGGCTCGGGAGTAGGGGCGAGACTGCGGGACAAAATCCGCACCCGCGAGGCTTTGAGAGCAGAGTCCCTAGTGGGCGCGATTGTGCAGGTTTTTACGACTCTGCTGATCGTGTGGTTGATCCTTGTACCCATCGCTGCCGGCAATATCGGCGGTCTAGGGAAAGCCATTAGAGGCAGCAAGATTTTAAGCAGCGTGGGCAATGCTGCCCCGGCGTGGTTCAAACAGCTGCCTGCCCAGACGTCGCAGCTGATTAACGACTCGGGCTTCCCCATGATCGCCGATCCGATGGAGAACCTGCCTACCGCAGAGGTCGACCCGCCAGATAACGCGCTGATGCGCTCGCCGGCGGTGACAAACACACGCGATAGTGTGCTGCGCGTCGTCGGTGAGGCGGAAAAATGCAAACGCCTTCTGCAGGGCAGTGGTTGGGTGGTTGCCGAGGACACCGTGATGACGAATGCGCACGTGGTGGCGGGAACCAACAAGGTAACGCTCGCTACGAAGGACGGTCCGCATGAGGCTGAGGTTGTGTACTACAACCCGCAGGTGGATATCGCCCTGCTACATAGCGACAATCTGCCGTATGTGCCTATGAAGTGGGCTGAGGGAGAAGGCCAGCAAGGCCAAGACGCCATCGTGATGGGTTACCCGAACGGCGGTCCATTCAAGGCCTCGCCCGCACGAATCCGTGAAAAGTTCGTGGTCAGCGGGCCGAATATCTATGCTGACTCCCGTGTGGAGCGCGAAAGCTACTCACTGCGCGGTTCGGTGGTGCAGGGGAACTCCGGTGGCCCGCTGATCGATACCGATGGTCACGTGTTGGGGCTAGTGTTCGGTGCGGATATGAATGAGAAGGACACCGGCTACGCCCTGACTAGGGAAGAAGTAATGAGCCACGTTGGAGACGTGACCTCCCACCGCGGGCCCATCGAGACTGGCGCCTGCGTGGCGGACTAGCGGCTTTCGGCGCGCATGTGTTCGCGGAGGAGCTCCGCGATGCAGGGTGGATCTTCCACGTGGGGATAGTGCCCCACACCAAACAAGAGTTTGCGTTCCACAGCTTCGGCGCGCTGGGCGGACTTTGCCGCCAGGGCTTCGTCAAAGATGGGATCCATGCTGCCGTCGATAGCCAACAGAGGAACTGGGGTGGTGGCGGGGAAGGTCCGCTCAAACCTCATGCCCTCGGGGCGGAAGCGACTGCGGAACGGCCAGCGCAGATACTCACAGGACAAATGCGCGACCTTATCCACCTGCATGGCTTCGCGGCGGAGTGCGGCATTTGTGAAGTAGGCGTCCGTATCCCTAAACCCCGGGGCCACACCGGCCCTAAAGATCTTCTCGGCGGCCGCGGCGTTATCCGCCAAAAGCTTGCGCTCCGGAAGGCGCGGCAGCTGAGCGGAGAGAACCCGGCGGGCAAAATTCGGCTGTGAGAACGGCTGAGCCAGGATGCCACGGAAACGCAGCAACGGGTTAATGGAAGACAGAGTGACAAAGCTGCGGACACGTTCCGGGGTATGAGCCACGAGCGTCCACGCGACCATGCCACCGTAGCCATGGCCGACGACGGTGGCGGTCGTGTGCCCGAGGCCGCGGATCACCCCGGCCATGTCACTGGCGGCGGTGGTGAGGTCATAGCCGCGCGGGGTCTTATCCGAGCGACCATAGCCCCGCAGATCCACAGCGGCGAGGCGGAAGTGCTCACCAGCTAGCTGCTGCATCAGCGGATGCCAGTCGAAAGCACCCCCACCGAAGCCGTGGATGAAAAGTATAAGCGGCGCCTTGCGGGGGCCTTGTACGTCCACGCGAAGACGCACACCCCGCGAATGCACGAAAGTGGCATGCGGGGTGTGCGGATCTGAAGCGTGAGTGTCTTCGGACGTCATCTAAGGAGCGGCAGTTTAGGTGTACATTCCCGGCTGACGTGCAGAGGCGCTGTTCCTGCCCTTCTGCGGGATGACGGACTTAAGCTCTCCGACGGACTCGATGGTCTTCTCCGGCTTCTTAACACCCTTAACCTTCTTCAGACCGATTAGTGCCAGGATGGCCACCAGAACCAGCATGAATAGGAAGACGACTAGGAAAGCCGCCCAGCGCCACATGAAGGTATCCAGTACCTCGGCGATGGTGAAGAAGAGGAAGAAGGAGCTGTAGGCCAGAATCACGGCAGCTGCGCCGAACAGGCCAGCGCCGATGCCCGCCTTCTTAGCGGACGTAGCGATCTCGGTCTTTGCCAGCTCAACCTCAGAGCGGACGAGGGAGGAAACCTGTGCAGAGGCATCCTTCACCAGGTCGCTGATACTAGCCTGACCCTTGGCATGAGTATCCACATCGGACAGTGGAATAGCGTTGACCTGCGGGTTGAAGCTATCGCGGTCTGTGAACATGCCCTCGCGATCGTTGTTGCTCACTGTAAAACTCCTGTGGTTACACCTAATTGACTTCCCCTAGTTTGCCAGACCATGGCAAAGAATGCGCGCGCGGGTGCATTATTGTCTTAAATATGGATGACAAATCTGCGCACGACCCGCTCGCTGGACTAGCCGAATTGCCCGGAGTGCCGGAGGCTGTGGCTCAGACTAATGACCACCTGGCGCGGCTACATCGCCACCCTGCAAACCTACGTGGGTGGGATGTCACGGGAGCCGAAGCGGTGCTACGCGGAGCACGCGCCTCGGCGCAGCTGGATGGTGGATCACCGCGTCTGCCAGAGGATGGCCAGGTGGAGGATCCGATCCTGGCCGGCGCGTTGCGTGCCGCTGAGTTTTTGGCGCCGGACGGGATCACAGAAACAGTGACTACGTGGCGCCGCGCCCCGCTGCAGATCATCGCTCGCATCAATGCAGTTGCCAGCCCCCAAATGTCCGATCCTGCATTCCGTCAAAAAGCTGCAGGTGATGCGGAGTTTTTGGTACCGGGGCGCCCACGCCGTTCGACCGATGCACGCCTGCAGCTGCTGGGGAAGTTCATTACGGGTGGCACCAAGGTGAATGCCACGGTGCTATCGGCAGTGATCCATGGTGAGCTGCTGACGTTGCGACCTTTTGCGGACGCCACCGGCGTGACCGCTCGTGCTTGTTCCCGTCTGGCGACCATCGCCACTGGCTTGGATCCGCGTGGTCTGGGTGTGCCGGAGGTGTGGTGGAACCGCAAGCGCGACGAGTATCTGGCTAAGGCCGAGGGGTTCGCCAGCGGCACCCCGGAGGGGGTGGCCGAGTGGATCGTTTTCCACGCCACGGGGCTATCCGAGGGGTCGCTGGAGGGTAAGTCGATCGCTGACGCCAAGCAGGGGTAGTGCGCTTGGGGGCGATTGAGGTTGCTTAGGCGTGTTTAGGCGTCCTCGTCGCGCCCGCGCCACCACATTGCAAGGCCAGTAGCGGCGATACCCAGCAGGGCGAGTGTGGCACCGGCGCCTGCAATAACTGCCGCCTGTGGGAACAGCGGTTCCGGGCGGTTGAACTGCTTGATCGGCCAGCTCTCTTCCGTAGCCCGCTTCTTTAGGGGGCGGTCCGGGTTCACGGCAACCGGGTTGCCCACCAGCTCCAGCATGGGGATGTCGGTGGCGGCGTCGGAATAGGCGTAGCTTTCGTCCAGGTCATAGCCGTGCTCGGCGACAAGTTCTCGGATGCGCTCGACTTTCGCGTGGCCTTTGTTGAAGTGCGTGACGGCGCCCGTGAACCGCCCGTCCTTTTCTTCTAGCTCGGTGGCAAAGAGGTGATCCACGCCCAGTTCCTTGGCGATGGGTTGCACCATGATGGACGCGGAGGCAGTGACGATGGCGATGCTGTGCCCTTGTTCGCGGTGCCATTCGATGAGTTCGCGCGCTTCGGCATAAATAAATGGAGTGATGACCTCTTGCAGTGCGTCTTGTGCGACCTGTCGCAGGGGTTCGGATTCACGGTCTTTAATGATCCTGGTCAGCGCTTCTTTTGTGGATTCTAGGCTGTCCTCGGAATGAGTCGTGAACATGTAATTGCCCAGCATGGCCATCATTTTCAGCACCTCGCCGGTATTCAGCAGGCCACGTTCGGCCATCGGGCGGCGGTAGGCCAGGGATGCCGACGTGTCGATGATCGTTTTATCGAGGTCGAAAATGGCCAGTACGCGCTTCTCGCCCGAGGTGTCGCGTGGTTCCTGGTGCTGAGTCACATTTGTCATTCTAATTACATTGCGACACTTATGTCACTCTCATCTTTCTGCGTTGCGGGTTATCCACAGGATCCAGACCCTTTTTTATGACGCCACCCCGACTTTTCCACAGCTCAGAAATCAGGGGTATACCTACGAGTCCGAAGCTGCGAGTCTTTGGTTCATGGGTGGAGCGAAGAGACAGAGAAAAAGAAAAACGCCGGCCGCGACAGAGTCGCTGCGACCCGTAATCATTGATATCGCTGATCCCCTGTGGAACAACGAGGCTCGCATGGTGGTTGCGGTGACCCGGCGACCAATGATTATTCACGACGGCACGGCGGAATCGACCGCGGAGCTCTTACAAGAACTGGACCGGAAAGACGGATTTGCCTGCCAGAACTCTGCGATTGTTCTGAGCGACAAGGAAAGCGAGCTCACCCGGCATCACTTGGTGCGAACCATCCGCGTGGATCGCCTGGAGCCCTCCCTGGATGCCGGGGGTGCGATGGTGTTAGCGGAGATGATCGGCTCGACAGACGCCCTGCGCATTGCGGTGAGCTCGGCGACCGGTGGTGCTGGATCAAGTTTGTTTGCGGCACAGTTGGCCTATTACATGTCCTGTGAAGGCAGGCCTGCGGTATTGGTGGACGCTGATCCCCACTCCTGTGGTTTGGATTTGGTGCTGGGCAAGGAACGGCGACCCGGCCTGACGCGTAACCAGATTCCCGCCGATTGTGATTTCGATCAGCTGCGCAGCCACCTGCTGATGCTGGGTTTCGACAGTGCAGGTGGAAAGAAGATCGATGCAGAAGGCGGGGCGGTACCCGTGATCTACGCTGACCGATATCCGACTTTCGGCGCGCACAGCGGCGGACGGGGGCTCGACATCGGGCAGATCGCGCACCTTATGCACGCTGACGACCTAGTCGTGGATTGCGGACGCAGCCTGCCAGTGGCTGATAGTGCGAGTGCAGGGTGGTCAGAACAGTGGGGCGCAGCGGAGCCCGACGTTCACGTACTTGTGGCTCCATTGACCATCCAGGGTGTGACAGCCGCCGGTGCGTTGCGTAACCGGATGCTCGAAAACGACCGGGCGCAACCACTGATAGTCCTCCGTGAGATCCCTGGTGCATCGACCTCTGTGGCCGTCGCCGCGATGATGCTGGATGAGGTTCCCGTGGCTGTTATTCGGCACGATACTCACTGCACGCCGGCGTTGGATAGGGGAGAGGCTGAGTACTGGATCGAAAGCTCTTTGAAGAACGACCGGGTTCGTGGGCCGGTGCGTGAGGTATGGGAGAAGATCCTGCGCATCGTTGGCGAATGTGCACTGCCGCTAGCCAGTTAGTGGTCTCAAAGAAAGGGGGAGACGTGGGGGCGTCACGAAGAAAGAACACTGAGCTGAAGAAGCTTAAGAAACAGCAACAGCGAGAATCCGCGCGTAGTCTCCTCGCGATTGTGCGAGATGACCTGGCAGAACAAGGAATTAGCAGGCCGGACGAGCGAGACCTTTCGCAGAGTTTGCACTTGATCGGCAAAGCGAGCGTGGAGAATGTACGCACACTCCAGCGCGAGTTCAGTGGGCTGGGACCCCTGGCAGAGCCGCTGCAAGATCCGTTGGTGACGGACGTGGTGCTAAACGGTGATGGCAGCGTGTGGGCAGATCGTGGCGAGGGAATGCAGCGAGTTGACGGGGTGAACATCGGAGTAGAAGCAGCACGTGAACTGGCTGTTCGAATGGCAACAATGTGCGGGGAGAGACTGGATGAGGCAAGACCATTTGCAGACGGGGTGCTGCGCGAGCTGCCGCCGGACGTGGCTGCTCAGACGATCCGTATACATACCTTGCTGGCTCCTCCGGCAGCGGGAGGGAGCTGCATTAGCTTGCGTGCGATCACCGGGCAGAAGAACAAGTTGGATGCGCTGGTTGCAAATGGACTGACGAGTCCGGATATGGCAGATGTGCTGCGGCGAATTGTGCGGGCGCGACGCAACATCCTGATTAGCGGCGGGACGGGTGCGGGAAAGACCACCCTGTTGGCGGCGTTGTTGGCGGAGGTGGCGCGCGATCAGCGGTTGATCGTGGTGGAGGATACCCCGGAGCTGCTGATCGACCATCCACATGTGGTGGCGCTAACCACCCGTGAGGGCAATGCGGAGGGTGCGGGTGCGATCTCCATGACTGCATTGGTGAAGCAGAGTCTGCGGATGCGGCCGGATCGCATCGTGGTGGGGGAGATTCGTGGCCCGGAGGTGGCAGATTTGCTGGTGGCGCTCAATACCGGGCATGCGGGCAGTGCAGGAACCATCCATGCTAACGATCCGGCGAGCGTTCCCGGACGGTTGGAAGCGTTGGGTGCGATGGCTGGCCTGGATCGGATGGCTCTTTCGCGCCAGGCGATCGACGGGATTGATGTGGTGCTGCACGTTTCCCGCACGGAGAAGGGCCGGCGACTAACGCACATCGCGCGATTGGTCGGGGATGAACGGGCACGCATCGAAGTGCTGTGGCAGCGGCGGGGTGGGCAAGAATGTGTGCCGGAGGGTTTTAAGGAGTTCTGCGATGAACTGGGCTGAGGGAACGCTCATGATCTCCGTTTTGGCGGTCGTTGCGGCAGCGCTGATGGTCGCTTTTACGTTGAAGATCGTGATCGGGCGTGTGCTGAAAACCCGCCGACACATGAAGACTTTGGCCGAGGTACGTGACGCCGTGGATGCCATTGCTCGCGAGGTGATGGCCGGCGGGCGACCATTGGATGCGGTTGAGCACGCCACGTCGGGGCTGAAGTCTGAGACTCTGCGTCGCGAGTTGGATGTTGCCTGTGTGAAGGTGCGCTTGGGAGCCGTGCCGGGCCCGGACATTGCGGGAGCAGAGGTGAAGGAGAGCGACGCCTCCAGTTTCTTCGCCCACCTTTTCAATATTTGGGGAATTTCCCACCGTCACGGTGTGGGGCTGGCTGGACTGGCACAGTCGCATGTTACCGACATAGATGCACAACTAGCCCACATTTCTAAGTCCACGTCCGCGACAGCGGGAGCACGACTGACGGTAACGGTGCTATTGGCATTACCGATCGGCGCGGTGGGATTGGGACAAAGTAGCGGGCTCGGCACTCTGAGCTTCCTGCTGACCAATGTGCTGGGGGTGCTGCTCTTTCTCACTGGGACTGGTCTGGTGTGCGCGGGCACTTTGTGGACGGAGCATCTCAGCGAATCACTGACTACATCGCCGCTGGGAGGAGTGGGTGTGCGGGCTGGACCGTCTAGCTCGACACCCATGGGGCCACTGGATGCTGCTCGCGCCCTCGATGTCACAGCCGCAGCACTACACGCCGGAAAGGCGCTGCTACCTGCGTGGACGCTAGGGGTGGGACCGCTTGCCCAACAGGACGAAGGAACGCTCAGGCACGCTATGGCTCTCCTGCATCTCGGTGGAGGAGCCCAGGCGTGGCTCACTCTGGCTGACCATCCCCTGCTTGGGGCCATTGCCCGCCAAGCTGCACAGCAGACTCGCGCCGGAACATCACTGGCCGATGGAATGCACCAGCAGGCCGAACATCTCCGGCGCATTGCCGCAGACAAGGCAACTGCCGGAGCTGAAAAGGTCTTGATAGCTTTGGCGGCCCCGTTGACCCTCTGCTTCCTCCCAGCCTTCGTTTTTGTCGGCCTCATACCACTGGCCATTGGCATGGCTTCGTTATGAGGCTTTGGGAAGGGGAGATAGAGGTGTTCCTCAAATGACTACACCGACAACCGAAAAAGGGTGCGCGGACACTGCGACCCGGGAAGGAAAACTGACCATGACTACTTCGACTCTGACCACACCGACTCTGACCACATCAAACATTGAACACACCGCTTTCGAGCCGTGTGCCCATGTGCTCGCCAACGATCAGCTCAAGGCCGCGCCCGTAAAGACGGACCCCGCTTCGGGCGTAAACTGCGAATTCTCTGAACAAGTCAACCCACTCAGTAGTTGGTGGAACCAGATTATTGGTGCAATCTACTCTCGCTACACAGATGAAAAAGGGATGTCCACTATTGAGTACGCCCTTGGATGCGTTGCGGCGGCCGCTCTTGGCGCTCTCCTCTACACGGTCGTCACCTCGGACACCGTAGAGCAGGCACTCAGTGGAATCTTCGAGAAGGCGCTGAACACGAAGTAACCGAAGGGCTTAGGAACTGCCCACTTTCCGTCGTGCTCCCTTCGCGCGAGTCTGATCCGAATGGATCGGGCACGCAAGAGGGGTGACACCAAAACATAAATCAACATCCAAGAATATCCAGGAACACTGATGAACACAGTTGAAGGCGCCATCGCCTTGTCTGCCATGACTCTTGTCGCCGGAGGAGCCGCTGCGGGCTTAACCACCATGTCACAGGCGGCTACGGCACAATCACTCGCGCGGACAGTCGCCCGGGTCGAAGCGCGCGGCGGAGATGGGGTTGCTCTGGCTCGGCAGCTCGACGCCAACGCGAGCGTCTCTACTACTCGCGAAGGCAGTGCGGACTCGCCGCTTGTGCGGGTGAAAGTCTCCAAGGACGGGGCATTGTTCGACGTCTATGGTGAAGCCGTCACGATGGTGGAGCCTGACGAGGGATAAGGGGAGGCAGGGAACCAGTCCATGAGTACCGTGTACGGGGCGCTGATTACCCTCGGCATTCTTTCAATCGTTTCGCTTCTTGCCCTCGGTGCGGCGATGCTGGGGCATAAGGAACAGGCGAGCACCGCTGCCGATATGGCTGCACTATCGGCGGCCATGGCTGTTCAGGCTGGTGAGAATTCGCCGTGCGATACTGCCCGGAGCATTGCCGATGCAAATGGGGCGAACATGGAGAACTGTGAGGTCAAAGGAGAGTTTGTGACGGTGGAAGTTGTCACCCGTCCAGGCTCGAACTCCCGTATCCTTCCGCAGAAAGCGCAGGCCATGGCCGGGCCAGTGGAATAGGGAGTGGCCTAGGCCTTGCGGAAAAGATCGGCTAGGAACGGGGTGGAGTGCTGCTGCGATACGGGCACTGTCCCGCCATGGTCGGTGGGGTACCAGTGAACCTCGACACGCTTATTCCGGCTGCGCATGTCGCCGATAAATTGGTGGATCCACATGTCCGAGTTCAGCATGATGCCGATGGGAGTGGGAACGTCCTTATCCATGAAGCCATGGCCTAAGAAAACAGGTTTGTCGTAGCCAGTGGCGGGAGTCTGCATGAACGCGCGTAACGCATGCTCCAAACCCGGCACCTCGCGCAGTGGCTTCGAGAATGCGCGAGCCACATTTGTGCCCTTTAAGGCGGACGATAGCTCATGGTAACAGGATCCCTCGGCGGCCTTCACCATCCGCTTGCCCTCCGGGGTGAGCGCCGAATCGACATCGATGTTTGGGTTTGCCTCACGGAAAGCGGCGAGAATGTACATCGCATAAGTGTTCAAGCCAGCTGGTAGAGGAACAGGTGGGAAGGTTGGACTACCTGCCAACACAATTTCCTCGACATAGGCCGGGGCGCCCGTCGCGACTGTGCCTACAAAGTTCAGATTCGCCTCCTTGCTACGGCTCGTCGCGCGCAACGCAACGTGGAGAGCCGCGCCGCCGCCCTGAGACTGGCCAACAACTGCCCACTTGCGCGAAAGCTTCTGCTTCCGCTGCTTCACCACAGGTAGCCCCTGGGCGGCGATGACGGAATCCACAACGTTAGCTGCAGTGGACTTACCGTTGAGGTAGCTCATGAGACCATCGGTGCTCATCCCGGCATAGTCACTGGCTACGATGGCATAGCCCTGGTTCAGCCAGTGATTCAGATAATCCGTATCCCGCGCAGACCGCGGATTCATGGATGGGGTGCACTGATCTGCCAGCCCCACGGTCCCGTGAGCCCAGGCCAGTACGGGCCAGCCGCCCGCCGGAGGCTTGCCCTTAGGGAAGAACATCGCACCTGTGGAAGGGGCGACCGTGCCGTGCTGATTGGTTGTGGAATAGCTAAACCGGAATTGCTGCCCCGCCGCCGACAGCCCAACATTCGGGTCGAGGCGAACAGTGTTCATAAGTATTCCCGGTTTGGCGGGTACCTTGCCGATCTTCAGACCACTGTCGAAAGTAGCGCCCGCATAGGGGGCGGGAGTTCGCATGGCTTCCCCGCGGTTGACCAACGAAGCGGCGCTGGAATGCACCCCGGACGGTGCTAATGGCTGCGCTGCAGCAAGGCTAGTTGAACCGAAAGATACCGCTAGAGCTGTAACTCCGGCGATGGTTGCTGTGGCTCCGTTGCGCAAGCCAGAATGATTTTTGCCAACAAATGACTTCATGGGGGAAAGTATATGGTTAATACAACCTCCCCGTGTGGCGTCATAAAAACTGGCGAACTAACCCGCGGCATTGGCCAGTGCCCGCAGCAACGACACCGCACCTGCCTTAAACAGTGGATCGTTACCATTACCGCACTTCGGCGATTGCACGCAGGAAGGGCAGCCGGACTCGCACTCGCAAGTCTCCACGGTCTCGGCGGTGGCGGCCATCCACTCGGCAAAGCGAGCGAAGCCTTGCTCCGCAAAACCTGCGCCACCGGCATAACCGTCATAGACGAACACCGTTGGCAGCCCCGTATCTGCATGCAGGGCAGTGGACACCCCACCGATATCCCAACGGTCGCACGTCGCGATCAAAGGTAACAGGCCAATCGCCGCATGCTCTGCGGCGTGCAAAGTGCCCGGCCAGGTCGGCTCCGGCAGGCCCAGATCCAGTAGTAGATCTGGTTCCACTGTGTAAGCCACCGCGCGGGTACGCAAGGATTCCGGCGGCACATCCAGCGGCACGGTTTCTAGGATTTCGCCACCCGGCAAACGCTTCCGGTAGCCACTGACGGTGTGGGAAACCTCCACATCCACATCTGCCAGCCACACCCCATCGCAGATCTTGTGCGTGCCTCGAGTACGCCGCACCGTGATGTCCGTATCGCGGATCACCTGCGTGGTGTGCTCAGGAAACTCGGGGCGCACCCATGCTACGGATTCCTCTAAATTCAACAGCTGCACCACGAATGTCTCGCCCTGGTGCATATACACCGCCCCGGTGTGCACATCCGACGTCGCCCGCGACTCATCGACAGTGCCCAGCAGGCGCCCGGAATCGGCCTCCACGATCGCCACCTGCTTCGCCGCGCCCCGCGGATAGAGACCTGCGCATGCACCTGCTCGGCAGCCTGCAAGTCCGCAAAAATGCCCCGTGGTCTGCGCTTCAATACACCCCGGCGCAAAAGGTGCTCCACCACGCGCTCGGCACCCCAGCGGGTAACCTCCGCCTCCGACAGCGGCTTTTCCGCGGCTGCGCACACTACGTGGTCAGCCAGCACATAGGGGTTGCCCGGGTCAAAGACCGTGTTTTCCACGGGGCGATCCAGCAGAGCCTCTGGATGGTGCAGTAAATACGTATCCATCGGATCATCCGCGCCCACCAGCACCACCAGCGCGCCCTGGCCGCGCCTACCCGCACGCCCTGCCTGCTGCCGGAAACTCGCAATCGTGCCAGGGAAGCCACTGGTCACCACAACATCCAACCCGCCAACATCGATGCCCAGCTCGAGCGCATTCGTCGAGGCGATTCCCAACAGCTCACCATTATCAAAACGCCGCTCTAGTTCACGGCGATCCTCCGGGGTGTAGCCCGCCCGGTATGCTGCCACCCGCACCGCATCCGCACTGCGGCCCATCGCCCCCAGTTTCTCTGCAGCGGCGACGGACACCACCTCCGCACCGCGCCGGGAACGTACGAATGTCAGCGTCCGCGCACCCTGGGCGATCGCCAGCGCCATTACATCTGCGGCCTCGGAGTTCGCGGCTCGCCGCACCGGCGCACCATTTTCTCCCTCAACTTCTGGCAGAAAACCCGGTTCCCATAGTGCGATGGTTCGCTCACCAGTGGGTGCGCCGTCTTGCGTCACCGCCACTACGTCCTCGCGACCCGTCAGTCGGCGGGCATGTGCTGCCGGATCCACGCTGGTCGCGGAAGCTAGCACAATCGTCGGCGACGTCCCGCATAGTCGCAGCAGTCGTCGTAGAACCATCGCTACGTGTGCACCGAACACACCGCGGTAGACGTGGCACTCGTCGATCACCACATAACGCAAGGTGCGCAGCAGTCGGCTCCACGACTGCGGATTCCCCAACATCGAGGCGTGCAGCATGTCCGGGTTCGTCACGATCACCCGTGCCTCGTCGCGGATCACCCTACGTGTCTCCGGCGGGGTATCGCCGTCGTACGTGGCTACCATGATGTCGTTTAAGTTCGCTGTGCCCGCACACATCTTGGCCAGTGCTGCCCGCTGATCCTGCGCCAGCGCCTTCGTCGGTGCGAGGTATAGAGCCGTCGCGGTGCTCGCTGTTGCCAGGTCGCTCAAAACGGCCAGCTGGTAGCCAAGGCTTTTTCCTGACGCCGTGCCGGTCGAAACCACCACATCCTGGCCCGCATGGGCGTGGGTAGCGGTCTCTACCTGGTGCGACCAGGGCGCGAAAATTCCCTGCTCGTGCAGGTATTCCACTAATGATTCGTCGGCCCATTCCGGCCACTTGGCTGTCTGCGATGGACGGGCGGGGATGGTGCGTGTGTGGGTGACCGTGGAGCGTGGAAACTCCGGCGTCAGGTCGTCCAGTAATTCCTCACCGAACGACGGCGCAGAGCTGGTGGCGTTGCTAGACCCAGAGCTGGGCGCAGTGCCGGACGAGGAATCGACGGCGGAACCAGAGGTAGGGGGCGTGAGCTCGGACATTAACGATAGTTCTAGACCCCATTAGGGGGTGGATACAAGTCAATTGTCCCCCGGATTCCGCACTCGTCTGATCGTTTGCTCCGTGGACATGGCAAACTGGCCAATGGTTTTTAAAATCCTCGGTACTTTTCCGCTCGCCTCGGCGTGAGGTGGGGTCTCGTTGGGTTTTAGCCGATTGGGTTGGAAACGAAGTATCTTCCGACCTCGGCGTTTGGTGGTCTCAGCAGACTTGCGCCGGACAGATTCAACAAGATAGGTAGAAATTCATGGCACAGGGAACCGTCAAGTGGTTCAACGCGGAGAAGGGCTTTGGCTTCATCGCCCCGGACGACGGATCTTCCGACGTCTTCGTCCACTACTCTGAGATCCAGGGCAGCGGCTTCCGCACCCTCGAGGAGAACCAGAAGGTTGAGTTCGAGGTTGGCGAGGGCGCTAAGGGGCCGCAGGCTCAGAACGTCACGGCTCTATAAGACCCACAGGGTTGAGCAAGCCCTCGCCTCGGCGCCTCGCGCGCCTGGCGGGGGCTTTGCCTTATCCATGCTCCCACCCCGGTTGCAATGGAATTGCGGAAACCGCGTAGTGTCACTTAGAAATGCGTAAGTGGCACCATTGAAATAAATCTGTAGAACAATGGCACCCGGTAAACCCATAGATTCTTGAAGGATGTGTGAATTCAACCGATGGGAAACGATGGCGTCAAACGTCTAGTGATCGTTGAGTCGGCGACGAAGGCGAAGAAGATCGCACCGATCCTGGGAGCGAATTACATCGTCGAGGCTTCCGTCGGGCACATTCGCGACCTTCCTCGGGGCGCCGCAGACGTTCCGGCGAAGTATAAGAAGGAACCATGGGCACGGCTGGGCGTCAACGTCGATAAGGACTTCGAGGCGCTCTACGTTGTTAGCCCGGACAAGAAAAAGAAGGTCGCTGACCTCAAGGCAAAGCTCAAGCAGGTAGACGAGCTCTACCTCGCGACAGACCCCGACCGTGAGGGTGAGGCAATTGCCTGGCACCTGCTGGAGGTTCTGAAGCCAAAGGTGCCGGTGCGCCGCATGGTCTTCCACGAGATCACGAAGAATGCCATCCTGGAGGCAGCGCAGAACACCCGCGAACTCGACTACGACCTGGTGGATGCTCAGGAATCCCGCCGTGTACTGGATCGCCTCTATGGATATGAGGTCTCGCCGGTGCTGTGGAAGAAGGTCATGCCGCGCCTGTCGGCGGGTCGCGTACAGTCCGTCGCCACTCGCGTGATCGTCGAGCGCGAGCGCGAGCGTATGAAGTTTGTCCCCGCCGAGTACTGGGACTTGAGCGCTACGTTCGGCCTGGTCGATGCTCTTTCTTCGTCTCTTGATGACGCCGCCCCGGATTCCTTCGAAGCACGGCTGACTGCGGTCGCGGGCAAGCGCGTGGCGCAAGGGCGTGACTTTAGCGATGACGGCAAGCTCAAGGCCAGCGCAAAGGATACTTTTGTACTGGATGGGGCGAAAGCAAAGTCCCTGGCTGAAGGTTTGCAGGGGCAGGAGTTCGCTGTGACTGCGGTGGAGGAAAAGCCCTACACTCGCCGCCCGTACCCGCCGTTTATGACGTCTACCTTGCAGCAGGAGGCGGGTCGTAAGCTCCGCTTTACCTCGGAGCGCACGATGCGCATTGCGCAGCGTCTGTACGAAAACGGTCATATCACCTATATGCGTACCGACTCGACGACCTTGTCGACTGCCGGTATTGAGGCCGCACGTAAGCAGGCGAAGGAGCTATACGGTGCGAAGTTTGTTGCCGATGGCCCGCGCCAGTACACCCGCAAGGTGAAGAACTCGCAGGAGGCTCACGAGGCGATTCGCCCGGCAGGCGAGACTTTCCAGACCCCTGGCCAGTTGAGCGGTCAGCTGGATGCCGAGGAGTTCAAGCTCTACGAGCTGATTTGGCAGCGCACTGTCGCCTCCCAGATGGCCGATGCAAAGGGCCAGTCGATGAAGGTCACCGTCGCAGGTGATGCGAAATCGGGTGAGAGCTGCGAATTCAGCGCCACGGGCCGTACCCTGACCTTCCCAGGCTTCCTCAAGGCCTACGTGGAGGTCAGCCGCACCGCCGATGGTCGTGATGTGGCCGACAATGCGGAAAAGCGTCTGCCGCAGTTGACCGAGGGCGATGAGCTGAACGCCCGGGACGTGGAAGCCGACGGGCACTCGACGAACCCGCCAGCCCGCTACACCGAGGCTTCACTGGTCAAGAAGATGGAAGAGATGGGCATTGGTCGCCCGTCGACTTACGCTTCCATCATCCGCACCATCCAGGATCGTGGCTACGTGCTGCCGCGCGGTAATGCGCTGGTGCCTTCATGGGTGGCGTTTGCCGTGGTGGGTCTTTTGGAACAGAGCTTCGGCGCGCTGGTGGACTATGATTTCACTTCCGCCATGGAAGACGAACTGGATGCCATCGCAGCGGGCGACGAGGATCGTGTGAACTGGCTTAAGGGCTTCTACTTTGGGGATAGCTCTCGCCCGGAGGCTCCGGGTGCCGTTGTCCCACGCCTGGGCGGCTTGAAGCACATTGTGGGCGACAATCTGGAGCAGATCGACGCCCGCCGGGTGAACTCCCTGCACATTTTCGACGACGAAAACGGTGTGCCGATTGTCGTTCGCGTGGGCCGCTATGGCCCCTACCTGGAGCGCATCAAGCCGCTGCCGGAGGACGCCCCTGAGGGCACGGAACCCGAGGTACAGCGCGCGAACCTGCCGGAATCCATGACCCCGGATGGTTTGACGCTGGAGGTTGCCGAGAAGCTCTTCGCCACTCCGCAGGGCGGCAGGGAACTGGGCGTCAACCCCGACAATGGGCGCACCATCGTTGCCCGAGAGGGACGCTATGGCCCTTATGTCACCGAGGTGCTGGGCGAGGACGAGGAAGCCCGCGTGGCCGAGGAGGCCGTGAAGACGTGGGAGGCTGAGCGCGACGAACAGGATCGCGCTCGCGAGGCCGAGGGCAAGAAGCCTCTGAGCCGCGAGACAAAGACTGCCCAGGCGCAGAAGGAAAAGCGCGTCAAGCAGATCGTCGAGGAGACGCTGAAGCCTAAGACCGCCAGCTTGTTCAGCGACATGGAGCCCTCCAGCGTGACACTGGAGGAAGCCCTGAAGCTTATGAGCCTGCCGCGCGAGGTGGGCGTGGATCCCAGCGACAACGAGCTGATCACCGCCCAAAACGGTCGCTATGGCCCGTATCTGAAGAAAGGCAATGATTCCCGCTCTCTGGCCAATGAGGAACAGATCTTTAACATCACCCTCGACGAAGCTCGCCGCATCTATGCCGAGCCGAAGCGCCGGGGTCGCGCTGCCGCGCAGCCGCCACTGAAGCAGCTGGGTGATAACGATGTTTCTGGCAAGCCCATGTCCGTCAAGGACGGCCGTTTCGGCGCCTATGTCACCGACGGAGTCACCAATGCATCGTTGCGCAAGGGCGATACCCCGGAGACTATTACTGACGCCCGCGCGAATGAGTTGCTCTCCGAACGCCGCGCCAAGCAGGCTGCAGAGGGCACGGCACCTGCAAAGTCGAGTCGGAAGGCCGCCAAGAAGTCGACCAAGAAGTCCACTAAGAAGGCCGCCAAGAAGTCGACCAAGAAAACCACCAAGAAGACGGCTAAGAAGCCGCCGACGCTGACGAAGCGCACGGTGAAAAAGTCCCACTAAAAACGGTCATACTTTTGGGTGGGAACTGATAAGTTCGGGAGCATGAATCAGCTCCCGAGCTTTAGCGTCGTTACCCTTGCCCCGAACCTTCCCGGCCCCGTCGCTGCAAAGCGTCTGCAGGAATTGGGTGGCACCGTCATCAAGGTCGAAGGCCCCGGCAAAGCCGCTGACCCCATGCGCCTGTACTGCGAGCCGTACTACCAACACTTGGTAGACGGGCAGGATGTGCGCCACATCGACCTCAAGACGGAATCTGGCCTACATGAGCTGCATGAGCTCCTGGAGGGGGCAGACCTACTGCTTACGAGTTCCCGACCGGCCTCGCTGGAACGCCTCGGATTGGGGTGGGAGGATCTGCACGCTCGTTTCCCTGTACTGTCGCAGGTGGCGATTGTCGGCCACTCCGGTGAGCACGTTGACGTAGCCGGGCACGACCTCACGTACGAGGCGCACGCCGGCACGCTCTCCTTCCACGGGGATAGCCCCGCCATGCCGGTAGTTCCCATCGCCGATCTGGCGGGTGCAGAGCGTGCAGTCTCCCAGGCTCTGGCCGCTCTGTGGCAGACTGCGGCCACCGGGCAGGGAAGCTACCACGAGGTGGCGCTGGCGGACATGGCTACTGAATTTGCCACTCCGGCCCGCTTCCGGCTCACCGGTCCCGACACACTGCTCGGTGGTCTGTTGCCGGGGTATGGACTCTACCAAGCTCAATGCGGTGGTTGGGTGGCGATTGCAGCGCTGGAACCGCACTTCTTTGCAGGCCTGATCGAAGCCTTGCATGTGGAAGGGCTGCTACCTACGCAGGCCACTGTCGCCCAGCTGCAGTCGGAGGGGATCACCGCAGAGCAGCTGGCGGCAGCGGTGGGGCAGAAGACGGCAGCGTGGTGGGACGGGATGGCGTCGGAAAGGAACCTCCCTATCGCATCCGTGCGGCGAGGTTAGCAGTGTCGCCTTGTGGCAGTGTCGCCATAGGGCACGCGCCTAGAACGTGGATCGATCGGCGAGAGTGGCGCGAATAGGACGGGCGATCTGGGTCATCTCACGGCGACCGCGCAGTTCCACGGACTTCATCATGGTCCAACGAGCCTGCTCAGCTTCATTGGCTGCGCGCAGGGTCGCTGCGCTGGTGAGAACCTGACCGGGGGTCTTCTTCGCCAGATCCGTCAGGCGGGCGGCCTGGTTCACAGCATCGCCGATGACGGTGTATTCAAAGCGATCCTTCGCGCCGATGTGACCCGCAACAACGGAGCCGGCGGCAACTCCAATCCCGGCGACGAACTCCAGCCCTTGCAGCTTGGCCTTCAATTCGCGGGCGGCAGCCAGAGCGTGTCCGGCCACATCGTCCAAAGGCAGAGGGGCGCCGAACACTGCCAGGGCCGCATCGCCTTCAAACTTGTTGATGATGCCCTTGTTCGCGTGCACAACCTCCACCACTCGGTCGAAGAACTCGTTGAGGGCTTTCACCACGTGCTCTGGTTCCTTCTCAGTGGCGAAGCCGGTGGAGCCAATCACATCGACGAAGAGCACTGCCACGTGCCGAGCCTCGCCACCCAGCTCCGGCTTTTCCTCCAGCGCCCGGCGTGCGACCTCAGTGCCGACGTAACGGCCAAAAAGATCCGATACGCGCTGGCGCTCTTGCAACCCGCGCATCATCTCGTTAAAGCCAGCTTGCAGCACTCCGATCTCGGAGGAATCGTAGATCCGCACGGTCGTATTCACCTCACCGCGGCGGACGCGGTTGATGGCGTACTGCAACTCACGGATCGGGTCGGCCACGGCCATGGAGAACAAGGTGGTGCCCATGAAACCGGTCAGCAGGGTGGTCAGCGCCAGCGCCAGCATCGCCGGGATGATGCCACGGGAGTTCTCAGGGTAGAAGTCGGTAGCTGCCGCGAACAGCAGCAGCACCATGCCCAGCACCGGCACGGCGGAGGTCAGCGCCCAGGTCGTCATCAGCCGGTGAGAAAGCGGGGACAGGCGCGAATGATCCGGGGCACCCTTGGCTAGAGCCTTCGCGGCGACGGGACGCACCAGGCGTTCGGCCTCCATATAAGTCATTAGGCTCACCATCATGCCGCCCAACGTGGCCGTCACAGCGACGGTGATGCCCCATTCCGTACTGTGCCGACAGGCCACGACAGTAAACAGCACCACACCTATTGCCCACAGCACGATGCCCGTGATGGTCTGCAACAGGGGGATGCGCAGCACCAGGTCGCGCACCATATTCGGATCATAGGCTTTTGGTGTGCGCTGCCACCTCAGCACGGGCGCGAAGAAGTACAAGGTCATTGCAATGCCAGCCAAGACGGCCACACCGAAATAGATGATGTACAGCGTGGCAATAGTGGTGTCCGGACTTGTTAGTTCGCGCGCGGCAGGCAGAGGGATGAGGAAACGCAGGAACGTGGCCACTGCAGTGGCGCCGATGACATTGGTGGCTAACACGGTTGCTGCGTACAGGGGCCAGGAGGTTCCCCAGGCCCAGGACAGGTAGCGCAGCAGTTGTTTCATGCCATTCAGACTATCGCACCGGCACCCCCGCCGGGTGCGTCTACCTATGCCCTACCTATGCCGAGGACACGCGGAGGGTGGTCGGGACGAATAGCTAGACTAAGTAACCATGATGGAAACCACGGCGCCAGCCACACCGGGGCACGCAGCGGGAGTCTTTGGGCGGATCACTGCGGAATCTGTCCGCCGTCCCCTGCAGCGGGCCGTGGAGGATCCGCAGGCGATGACTCACTCGTGGTTGTTCACCGGCCCTCCCGGCTCCGGGCGTTCCATCGCGGCGAAGGTTTTCGCCACGGCTCTGGTGTGCCCGCACGGCGGTTGTGGGCAATGCGATCAGTGCCGTAGCGCTGCTGCGGGAACCCACCCGGACATCCTGTGGGTGTCCACTACTGGTGTGGTTCTTTCGGTCGACGAGATCCGCGGGGCCATCCACGAAGCCGCGAACATGCCCACTGTTGCGCGCTGGCGTGTGGTGGTTGTGGAGGATGCTGACCGGCTCAATGACGCTGCCGCCAACGCTTTGCTCAAGTCGGTCGAGGAGCCCCCAGCCCGCACCGTCTTTCTGCTGTGCGCGCCGTCAACAGATCCATCGGATATTGCAATCACGCTGCGGTCGCGCTGCCGTCATGTTTATGTGCCTACTCCTTCTCCGGCGGCGGTGAAAGGGGTCTTGCTTAGTGACGCCACCCTCGGACTCAGCGAAAGCCAAGCCCAATGGGCCGCCGATGTGTCAGCCGGCCATATTGGTAGAGCTCGACACTTGGCCAGCGACGAGGCCGCCCGAAACAAACGCGCCACTGCTCTAAAACTGCCGAAGCTGGTGTACGAGCCCAATGCGCTGTACCGTTTCACGTCCGAGCTGGTAGCCAAGGCAGCTGAAGAGGCCGCCAGCGAGTTGGAGAAATTGGATCAGCGGGAACGCGAAGATTTGGAGAGCAGCCTTGGCGTAGGCGCGAAAGGTAAGGGTGCTGCAAAGGCCCAGCGGGGGGCGTCGGGAAGAATGAAAGAGCTAGAAAAAGAACAGAAGAACAGGCGCACAAGAAGGACCCGTGACTCGTTAGACCTGGCGCTGATCGACATCGCCGGGCTGTACCGCGACGCGATGCTTCAGGCCGCGGGTGCAGTGGACGACGAAGGTGTGCCGGTAGGTGGACACCAGCATCCAGACATGGCAGCGACGTCGAAGGAACTGGCGCGGCGCAACAGCGCGTCTGCGTTGGTGAGCTGCATCGATGCGGTGATGGAGTGCCGCGAGGTGCTGGGCTATAACGTGCGGCCAGAGGTGGCGCTGGATGCGATGGCGGGGCGCTTGCAGCAGTGCTGTGGGGTGGCTTAACGAAGGTTCCGAGCTGGCTACTAAGTGTGTTTTGGTGCTCAGGGTTTGCGTCGGCTAGGATAACGCTTCGTACTTAGTGTACGCGCCGCTTTAGCTCAGTCGGCAGAGCGTTTCACTCGTAATGAAAAGGTCGCGAGTTCGATTCTCGCAAGCGGCTCCATGTGATGTCCCACAGTATTCTTGACAGTTTGCTGTGGGGCATTTTGATTGCTAGCGACTGCTAACGTTTCGCCACCCATAAGCGTTTGGCTAAACAAAGCACTTCCAAGCTCGCGAGTTTGCGTCCAATCATTCATGGAGCCGCACCCGGGGCAAAGAAGGTTTTTGCACATCTTTACCCGAACTCCTTCAGAAAGGATTCTTCCCCAATGAAGATTCGCAAGTCGCTCATCGCCGGCGTTACCGCCGCAACCGTCACCGCGTGTCTCGCCGCACCTGCCCAGGCCGAAACCCACACCCCCACCACCCAAGTACAGGCTGCAGAAACTCCGAACACTAAGTCCCCGCTCGGCTCAGTGAACACCATCTGGGAAAACACCCCGGCTTGGCTGCGCCTCCCCCTCTTTGCACCGCTGGCACTCATCTGGGCCGTTATTTACAACCTAGTTGGCCTTCAGAACTCCACAGGGCCATCCGGCAGTCTTCCTCTCTAAGGCGACAGCGCGAACCCTAGTAGCTCAGTGGATACAGCATGCCTAACCGGCACCTCAGTTGTTCTTTGTTCTGGGGTGCCGGTTAGCCGTGCTGTTGGTGCATTCGCGGCGAGCTTTATTAGAGGGAGGAAGGCAGGGGCAGCTTCTCGAAGGGGCTCAACCCACGGATGGCGGAATTGGCGAAGCTGGCCACCACTAAGATCGTAAACATTACGGCCGCTGACAATAGCTGCACTCGGGACCCCGGATCCGTCAACATGAGGACGGCCAGGCTGGCGAGCACTGCGAGCGTGACGATGGTCAGAATAGGGAAAGCCCACATGCGAATTGGCAGCGTTCCACCGGCATGCCGCTCTAGTCGACGGCGCAGACGCAGCTCGGAGACGGCGATGAACGTCCACACGATCAACAATGAGGCACCTGCAGAGTTCAACATGAAGGTCAGCAGCCAGCCCGTGTCCAGGTAATTCAGCACCACCATCACGATGGAAAGCGCGACGGAAAGGATAATCGCGTTGACCGGTACGCCTCGGCGGTCAACGCGGGTGAAGATCTTTGGTGCCTCGTGGCGCTTAGCCAGGGAGAACATCATGCGGCTGGAAGCGTAAATCTGCGCATTGAAGGCTGACAAGAGCGCCAGAACGATGATGGCTTCCATAAAACCGACGACGCCCGGAATACCCGCCAGGTTCAGTACCCGGGTGAAGGGACTATCGGCCGCGCTTTCTGCCTGCCCCAGTGAAGAGTGGGGGAGCAGGAAGGTAATCACCAGTACCGACCCCAGGTAGAACAGCGAGATGCGGGTGATGGTGGAACGCACGGCGTTAATCAGCGACTGCTGCGGGTTTTCGGACTCCGCAGCGGCGATAGCAACCACCTCGATGCCGCCGAAGGCGAAGGCTACGGCCAGGATCGCCGTGGCTACGCCGCCTACGCCGTTGGGCATGAATCCATCGGCGGTGAAGACTTCCGTGCCGATGAATGTGTGTCCCGGTAGCAGGCCGAACATCAATAGGAAACCGATGACCAGGAATGCCACCAGTACGGCCACCTTGATGAACGCAAACCAGAACTCGAACTCGCCGAAGGCTCGGATCTGCAGCAGATTCACCACGCCGAAGAAAAGCACGCAGATAGCGGCGGGGATCCAGGCGTCAATACCGAACCACGCACCCATAAAGCTCGCCGCACCAGTAATTTCGGCGCCGAGTACCGCTACGGTGGCAAGCCAGTAAATCCATCCTTGCGTGAAGCCAGCCCAGCGTCCAATGCCGTGCTCGGCGTACTCGGAAAAGGAACCCGAGGCAGGGATGACGGTGCCCATCTCACCCAACATCTGCATCACGAGGATGGCGATAAGTCCCGCGACGATATAAGCCAGCAGCACGGCCGGCCCAGCCGCTTCGATCCCCACGCCGGTGCCCAGGAACAGCCCGGCGCCGATGGTGGAACCCAGGCCCATCATCGTGAGGTGACGAACCTTCAGACCATTGCCGAGCTTCGCATCGCCGGAACGGGAGTCCGGGTGCGAGCTGGCGCTATTTGGGGAGGTGGAGGGGGTGGAGGTCATTCTCTAAGAATACGATGTGGGGTTCGCGCTAGAGAATGCAGGTGCTTGAAAGCCCACCTACCCCTCCTGCCCCGCGGCGGGGTCGGACTCGTACTTCGGCACCATCGCGTCGTAGTCCTCCATCAGCTTCAGCTCTGTGATGTGGTCCGGGATGCCGAAAGCATCTACCAGCGTCTGCGACCACGGCCCCAGGGAATCCACCAGGTCGTTCAGAGCGGCACGTGCAGCCTTGGTGCGGGTACCTGTAAGCAGGTTCTGCTCGAGGTACCAGCTTGCGTTGTCCACGATGCAGCTGAGGAAGTACACGTCGCGAACCTGCTCCAGCACACGCTGGGCGTCCTCCGACTCCAGCTTGGACTCGGCCTCCACGAAGGCCTCGAAAACAATCCGGTCCACGTGAGCCCAACCGACGGCCAACAGGTGATCTTGTGCGCGATCCACGAGCTGGGCTGCTTCAACCACTTCCATCTTGCGGGCCGGGCGAAGGCGCCGGGCGAGCGAGCGCATTAGACGATCCTCTCGCTCGGTGAGCAGGTTGATTTGGTAGGCCGGGGCGAATAGCGAGGTCTCCTCGGAGTCGCTGAAGGTATCCACCAGGTTCTGGATCAGCGCATCTGCGGCGGTGCGGCGGCGCAGCAACGTGCCGAAGCTATCCAGCCCGAAGCGCACCATTTCCATCGGGTTCAGGCCGCCGAGTTCCTTGGCGAAGCCGGTCATCAGTTCCTTGGCGGCAAGTTGCATCATCACGACGTTGTCGCCCTCGAAGGTTGTGAACACATCCGAGTCGGCCTTCAACGTAGTTAGCAGGTTTTCCGCCATGTACCCGGCGCCTCCGCAAGCTTCGCGGACTTCCTGGATCGTGTCGGTGGCGTGGGCGGTGTTGGCGGCCTTCAGCGCTGCAGCGTGCGCCTCAACCTCGCGTTGGTCGGCCTGCTGTTCCTTGGTGTGCTGTGTGGGATCCAACCCGAGCTGATCCAGCTCGTGCACGCGCGCGATCAGCTTGTTCGTAGCGAACTGCAGGCCGTAGGCGCGCGCTACACGTGGGATGAGGCGCAGGCGGTGCCATCGGTGTTCGATCAATCGGTTTTCTGGAAGCGAATCGTCGGGAGCGAATTGACGCCGCAGGTTCGCGTACGTCACACCGATGTCTAGCGCGGTGCGGGCGGCCGCACCGGCGGCAGCTCCCACAGTCACGCGGCCGCGCACCAGGGCTCCGAGCATTGTGAAGAAGCGTCGGTTTGGGTTTTCGATAGGGGAGCTGTAGTTACCTTCTTCATCAACGTCGGCAAAGCGGTTCAGCAGCGCTTCGCGTGGCACGCGGTAGTTATCGAAGCTGATAGTGCCGTTGTCTACGCCTTTCAGCCCGCCCTTGTAGCCGTGGTCGCCGATGCGTACTCCGGCGATGGCAGAACCATCGTCCTCGCGGATGCGCACCAGGAGGCAGTGCACACCCTGGGAATCGGACGGGGATTCTTCCTGTCCTTCGGCATTGTCGTTGTTGGGAACGATGAGCTGCGCAAACACAGCAGCCCAGCGACCATCGCGTGCGGCGTTACCGATGTACCACTTTTCGGCAGAGGCAGTGGGGGAGTTGATGATGAACTCCCGCGTCGCCGGGTCATAGGTTGCCGTGGTCTCCAACTGCTGCACGTCGGAGCCGTGGCCGCGCTCTGTCATGGCAAAGCAGCCAAGCGCGTCGAGATTCATTAGCTGCGTCACCATCTCCTGGTGGCGTTCAGTGCCCAGGTTGCCCACGGCACCGCCAAATAGACCCCATTGCACGCCGGACTTCACCATCAGGGAAAGGTCTGCATGGCCCAGCATCTCAATTGAGGTCAGGCAGTGGCCCGTGTTTCCCGTGCCGCCTTGGTCTTTGCGGAAGGCATCCTTTGGCATTCCGGATTCGCGAACTTGCTGAAGTTGTTCGGTAGTGCGGGCGCGAGACTGTTCGAGGTCAAGATCCGCACGCGGGAGAATGTCGGGATTCGCCAACACCTGGCGGGTCGCTGCGCGCGCGGTGGGGAAGTCACCGTCGAGAACAAGCTTTAGCTCTTTTGCTATCGACGCCTGCTCTTCAGCGTTGGGAGCGCTGGCCAAAGTCTTGGGCGCCGACGTCGATCGGCGGAGTGCAAAGCCCGAATTGTCGGAAATTCCATCAACTTTCTTTGATGTGACCGAGTTATCAGTCGGGGTGGTGCTTTCGGTAGCGTTTTTGGACTGGTTTGGTGACATAGCCTCAAGGGTACGTAAAAATGTGATCTGCGACTCAAAAAATTAGCAATAAAATTATGCCTAAATTGGCTAGCTTGGAGACTTCGACTTCGATAGTGCGTTGGTAGTCCCCAATGAGGGTGGCTAGGCTCTTCCCTATGACCGAGGACACATTCGACGAAGCACAGCAGGAAGTGAAGCAACCCGCGCAAGGCCAATCCATGCAGCGTGAAGCTATGCGTAGCCACAAAGTCAACCCCTCCACTCGCGGAGCGGCAAGCCGTGCCCAGAAACGGTATTGGCTGCTCGTGGCCTGTGGCGTTCTGGCGGTGGCCTACGCCGGCAATGAGTTCACTCCAATGATGGTTTTCTACCGTGGGGAAAACGTATTCGGCTCGGTCTTCGTCGATGCTCTGTTGGCCTGCTACGCCGCAGGAATCGCAGCTGGTCTGCTGCTATGCGGTCCACTATCCGACCGCTACGGTCGTCGCATCGTCATGTTGCCCGCACCGGTCATTAGCCTGGTCGGCAGCGTCCTTATTGCAATGGGCGAAATGAATGAACCCCTGATCTTCACCGGTCGCGTGCTGAGTGGTTTTGCAGTCGGCATGGTGATGACCGCAGGCGGTGCCTGGATCAAGGAACTATCCACACCTTCGTTCGACCCGAGTGCCGGGGAGGGGGCAGGTGCTCGCCGAGCAACGATGTCCCTCACCTTCGGTTTCGCAGTGGGCGCCGCTGTGGCGGGCCTGCTTGCCGAGTGGGGTCCTGCGCCGGGACAAACGCCCTACATCATCAGCATCGTGCTGTGCGCCTTGTCCATGGTCGGCCTCTTGGGCGTTCCGGAAACCCGACAAAATGCCCACCTCAAGGTCAAGGGATCCTTCTGGTCGGATCTTAACGTGCCCTCCCTTCGCCACCCCCGCTTCCTCACCGCCGTTATTCCCATCGCCCCGTGGGTTTTCGGCTGTGCGGGCGTGGCCTACGCCATCATGCCGAGCTTGGCGCAGGATGAGGTCTCTTATCCCATCGCCTTTTCGGCAGGCATCACCGCAGTTGCATTGTTGTTCGGCTTTGGCATTCAGCAGGTGTCCAATAAGTACATCAACCCGAACAACTCGCAAGCTCAACAGCTCGGCCTGGTGCTGGTGATCATCGGCATGATTGTGGCAGCCTGGACCGCCCACGTGGGCTCGCTCATCGGCACTATTGTCGTCGGGCTTATCCTGGGTACCGGATACGGCGTGTGCCTGATTTCCGGACTGACGGAAGTCCAACGAATCGCCAGCGCTGATGATCTCGGTGGACTGACCGCTTTCTTCTACACAATCACCTATATCGGCTTCTTCTTCCCGATGATCCTGTCCCGTTTGAAGGATTGGTTCACTTACACCGAGATGCTGGGCTTTGGTGCGGTGGTTGCCCTTATCGGCCTTGTCGTGGTGACGCTGACCTCCAAGAAGTTCATTCCTGAACCACAGCAATCGGAAGCCTAGCTTTCGGTCCTCTTTTCCCCGCCCGCCAGCGCAAGCACACCCAGTTGCACCGCTGCACCGATGGCCGGGCCGGTCGCCAGCGCCCAAATGGCGCGCGTATCGGGGGAGTAGTCCATCAAAAGAACCACCGTTGACAAAGCAATAGCGATTAACCAGCCAGCGGTGTAGAGATTGTGACGATCCGCTGCCAGCGCAGCCGAGCCACTGATCATCAGGATGGCTGTCGCTCCGGAAACGAGGGTTAGCCATCCGAGGGTGGCAGGGGAGGAGATCACGGCGGCGTCAAAAAACAACCCCATTAGTGGCGCGGCTAGGAAGTAGGCCGCGATGCCACCAATAGCAGCGACGCCCCCCACCGCTGCAATGGGCAAAGTGGCGGCACGCAGCACCTGTTCGCGGTGCTTAGTGAAATGCACAATCAGCGCCGGCTGGAAGCGCTGGAGGGGGACCAGAATCGGCGCGCGGGTAAGGGTAATCGCGGTGATAGTTGCGGCGAGCGCGCCGGGGCCGACATCTGCCCCCGAGGTATAACGCAGCAACACGCTAAAGCCCGTAATCATCACGGCATTAGCTCCGGAGGCGATCATGGCCTTCACCGTGCGTGCGAGGAAAGGGCGAGCGGCGACATCCGCGCGGTCGCTCAGTGTGGCACGTGCTGAACGAGAACAGAACAGGATAAGCAGCCACGTGGCTGCGCCGATCACCGTGACAAACAAATAGGCCAGCAGCTGCCATCCCAGTAGCCAGGCAACCACGGCCAACGCTAGACGCACTCCGGAATCAATGGCCATCAACCAGGCGAAACTAGGCCAGGAATGGTTCGCAGACAGTAGGCCACACACTGTCGCTTGGAACGTATAACAGGCTAGGCCCACAGCCAATAAGACAAGACCCCATCCAGTTAATCCGGGGACGAGCTCGCCGATCCACAGCGGGCCGGTAATCAGTGCCAGCGCTCCAATTACGAGTGCGATGTAGCCTGTCAACGCGAACGGGCGGGGCGCTGGGCGGGGGTTTGTCTGCGCACGTCGGGTGGAGACCGCCCGTGCGGTCTCCTGCATAAGCCCATCCAGCACGCCCGTCATTGCAAAGAAGAGCGACCAATAGACCATGAAATCTTCGTATCCGGCGGTGGGAAGCCCCTTATTGGCAACCCAAATAACCAGATACCCGGCGATGGCCACGAAGACGGTGGCAAGCGAAATGGCGCGCATCGTTAACCTCGCGAAAGGTCGCTCTGCTAGTCCTGCAGCCTGTCGCTGAGCTCGCCGAGTTTCTGGCCTACCCGCTTCAGCGCATCTACTGCGCGCGCCGGGCCAGACGCATCGACCATCTCCGCAGCTGGCCCTGCGGGTAGTTCGCGCAACTGCGCATCGCTGAGCTCAAGACCCTCGCCGCCAGGGAACTCGGGCAGGTCTTGGTGACGCAACCAGCGATCGAAAAGCCTTTGTACCTCACTGCGGGCAATACCGTTTTCCTCCGCGATGGAGTGTGCCAGGTTTTCCAGGTCGCGAGTTTCCACCAGTCCCATGCGGTGTTGGGTCGTCCAACGTTGAACCATGTCGAAGAAGGCAGCGTCGCCCAGCAGCACCCGCAGGGCGTGGACGGTGAGTGCGCCGCGCTTGTAGACCCGGTCGTCGAACATATCGTCCGCACCGGGGTCGATCAGCAGAATGTCCTGCGGTTTTTCGGCCAGCGCCCGGTGATGAGCCCATGCGTGGTGAGCAGCGGGAATGCCCTGCGATTTTTCAAACCACAGCCATTCGGAGTAGCACGCGAACCCCTCGTTGAGCCAGATATCCCGCCATTCGACTAGTCCGACGGAGTTGCCAAACCACTGGTGGGATAGCTCGTGGGCGATCAATCGTTCCCAGGTGTGCTTGCCGTCGGCGTGGTTGCAGCCGAACATGCTCATGCCCTGAGCCTCGAGTGGAATTTCCATTTCCTCGTCAGTTACCACCACCGAGTATTCCGGGAAGGGATAGGGGCCGAAGAGATCCGAGTACACCTCGACCATCTCCGTCTGCTGGCCGAAGTCTTCCTGTACTAGCTCACGAACTCGCTTAGCGTGTTCGGTGCCCTGCGGAAGCCAGCCGAAAACCGGGACGTTCCTGCGGCCGAGTTTCGCGCTACGGAAATCCACACGTTGGTACGTGCCTACGTATACCGCGGCCAGATAGGTGGCCATGGGATAGCGTGTTTCGAACACCCGGGTTGTGTTGTTTCCCTTGTTGAATTCCTCTACCAGGGTGCCATGGGCAATGGCGGTGACATCCCGGTGTGCGGTGATTGCCACGCGGAACATTGCCTTCTCGTCCGGGGTGTCATCGCAGGGGAACCAGCTAGGAGCGCCATTGGGTTGGCCGGCCACGAGGGCACCGTTGTCGGTCTCCTCCCAGCCGACCTCACCCCATTTGGAGCGCAGAGGGCGCGGGTAACCACCGTATTTAATGGTTAGATCAAAGGATTGATCCTCTGCCAATTCCTCCACAAACGTGATCGTTAACTTGTTGCCGGTGTGGCGGAAACGGCGGATCTTCATCGTTCCATTCGCGGCGGCAGCGCCGTGGCCGGACACCTCAACTCGGTTGACAGCCAGATTATTAGCCAAATCCAACGTCATCGACTTCAGCGGCCGGTAGTTTTCAACCGATAGGCGAGCGACACCGTTGAGGTGGTTGGGCTCGACGTTGTAATTCAGTTGCAAGTCGTAGCTCAGCACGTGGAAACCGAGGTTGAAGTCCACACCCGAGTACGCATCCCGAGCTCCAGCGATAGGGGAACTGCGGAAAGGGCGGGGCTGCTGTTGCGTTTGAGTCATGTAAGGCACACTACTCTCTGCATAGGACAACCCCCGCCACGGAGGTAGTCTGTGGCGGGGGATGTGGTGTTCTAGCTGTTCAAGGGTTTGTGCTAGGCGTTTAGGAACCGGAGGTGGAACCTGCCCAGTAATCCTGCGGGGAAATCGGCTCGGTCGGCTTCAGCGGCGGACGCTTGACACCAGTGCCCAGGCCAGCAACCAGGTGGTCCCAGTAGCCGCGCAGGTCGTCCTGCCAGTAGCCCCACTGGTGCGTGCCCGCCGGACGGAAGTTGTAGGTCACCGGGATGTTCAGCGAATTGGTCTTGCGAGCCAGATCGCGGGTGCAGGCGTTGGTGGCGCCCTCGATGACGGAGCCTTCGAAGATCACCTGTGCAGCGGCGGAAGGTTGGCCGTTAACGCGCTTCGACCAGGGCATATCGTGCTCGCCCGGGAAGCCGGAGCTAGTGGAGACGTAGATGTTCTTTTGACCGCGCAGCTTCTCAGCGTTGATCAGAGCATCGTTGTTGCGAGCAACCTCACCGTTGATCGGGCCCCACATCTTCGTGAAGTCCGTACCGCCGCGGTTCAGCACCAGGTCGATAAACTTCGGAGTCAGACCCGTGGTGGTTGCAGCGCAACCGGAGAAGGATCCGACGGAGTCGTAGAAGCCCGGGTGGTGCTCGGCGAATAGCAGGGAGGTGGTGCCGGTCATGGACATACCAGCGATAGCGCGCTTGTCGTTAGCCTTCAGAGCCGGCTCGATAGCCTGCGGTAGCTCGCGGGTCAGGAAGGTCTCCCACTTCTGCGGGCCCTTGATGTAGGGAGTGTTCGGCTCGGTAATCCAGTCGGTGTAGTAGGAGTAAGCGCCGGACATGGGGATCACGATGTTTGCGCCAATGCCCGGGCTGACAGTGCCCTTAGCCGGATCGTCGTTTCCGCCGTAGTAGGTCACGATGTCGGTCTGGCGGATCCAGTTAGCGATACCCTCGCCACCGTCAGCGCCGTTCAGCATGTACAGGGTCGGCGCATTGTCGCGCTTCTTTACATCACGGGGCTGGATAACAACCAGCGGGACGTGGCGCTTCATGGAGGGAGAGTAAGCGGAGACTTCCTGCACATTGTCAAAGCCCTTGGCTCGCAGGGACGAGATGATTCCGCGCCATGCAGTAGCCTCTGAAGGCTGGTCTGGAGTGCTGGTGTTCATCTTCAGCTCTGCTGGGGCGATACCTGCCGCCTTCTGTGCTGCAGTAACGGTAGCGGCCTGGGTGGCCGGAGCAGTGACTGCAACCGTGGCGAAAGGTGCGATTGCGGCCGTGACGGCAGCAAGGGTGCGGGCGATGCTTCGCTTCATTTAGTTGATCCTTCTGTGGAGCCACGCCCGGGGAAACGTCAGAAACTCAAGATCCGATGCGTGGATGATCAGTTGAAAGATTGAGAGATTCGTAGGCAGTTGCTAGAAACCTCTCAGGTCATAGGGGACTTTACCTAACCTTAGTGAGCAATGGGAACCCGAGGAGCTAATTAGTTTTTATGGGGAGCCCGAAAACGGGGGTGTTACTCATATGGCTAGCGAGGCGGGAGTTAAGTCTTGAGTCGAGGTGTGTGCTATGGGAGGTGTGTGGGCGTCACATAAATAAAGAAGATTAAGTACCCTTGGATCTTGTGGCTAAAGAACATTTTGACGTAGTAGTACTCGGAGCAGGCCCTGGCGGATACGTGGCGGCGATTCGCGCCGCTCAGTTGGGTCTGAAGACCGCCGTTATCGAAAAGCAGTACTGGGGTGGCGTATGCCTCAACGTGGGCTGCATCCCCTCAAAGGCGCTGATCCGCAACGCTGAACTCGCGCACACCATCACCAAGGAAGCCAAGACCTACGGCATCACTGGCGATAACATCTCGATGGACTTCAAGGTGGCGCACCAGCGCTCCCGCAAGGTCTCGGGCAACATCGTCAAGGGTGTGCACTACCTGATGAAGAAGAACAAGATTCAGGAGATCCACGGCCGCGGCAACTTCGTCGACGATAAGACCATCGAAGTTTCCGATGGAGACGACGCCGGAAAGACCATTACTTTCGACAACTGCATCATCGCTACCGGCTCCGTTGTGAAGTCCCTGCCGGGCGTAGAGCTGGGCGGCAACATCGTCTCCTTCGAAGAGCAGATCCTGGACGAGAACAAGCCGGACTCCATGGTTGTCATCGGTGCCGGAGCTATCGGCATGGAGTTCGCCTACGTGCTGTCCAACTTCGGTGTGGACATCACCGTGGTCGAGTTCATGGACCGCGTCCTGCCGAACGAGGATAAGGACGTCTCCAAGGAGATCACCAAGCAGTACAAGAAGCTGGGCGTAACTCTGAAGACCGGGCACAAGACCACCGCCGTTCGCGACCTGGGCGAAGGCAAGGGTGTTGAGGTGGACATCGAATCCGCTGATGGCTCCAAGTCCGAGACCCTGAAGGCCGACCGCGTGATGGTTTCTATCGGCTTTGCACCGCGCGTGGAGGGTTACGGCCTGGAGAACACTGGCGTGAAGCTGACCGAGCGCGGTGCTATCGACATCGACGACGAAATGCGCACCAGCGTTCCGCACATCTACGCCATCGGTGACGTCACCGCCAAGCTGCAGCTGGCTCACGTCGCAGAGGCGCAGGGTGTGGTTGCGGCTGAGGTTATCGCCGGCGAAGAGACCGAGCTACTGGGCGACTACATGATGATGCCGCGCGCCACCTTCTGCTTCCCGCAGGTTGCTTCCTTCGGTTACACCGAGGAAGCTGCCAAGAAGCAGGCAGAGGAGGAAGGCCGTGAGGTGAAGGTCGCTACCTTCCCTTACACCGCAAACGGCAAGGCACAGGGCCTGGGCCACGGCGTGGGCTTCGTGAAGCTGGTGGCAGACGCTGAGTACGGCGAACTGCTAGGTGCTCACATGGTCGGCCCGGATGTCTCCGAGCTGCTGCCGGAGCTGACTCTGGCACAGCGCTTCGACCTGACGGCTGAGGAGATTTCCCGCAACGTTCACACGCACCCGACCCTGTCGGAGGCAATGAAGGAAGCCGCCCACGGCATCGCCGGCGGGCACATGATCAACCTCTAAGAAGGTTCGATCGGCCAGTATTTCCCTGGTTAGGTGCAGGTGGAGTAGGATTTCGGGCAAATCCTTCCCCTGCCACGATTGGTGCCCAGACTTGCCAGAGAAGATTGGCTTGCTGGCAGACCGAGGACTGCCAGCGGTGCGCGTGCGCGCCATGCTCCAACAGCTCGCTAAGGCCTCGGAGAATCACGTCTCCGGGACCAAACCCATCCTCGAATTCCGCACCGGAACGCTGCCGATGGACGAGTTCGGCAACGTCCGCCTCGCCGACACTGCCCCCGGAATCCTACGCGACTACGGCTGGGATCGGCTGGTGTACGTCACCGACCTGCCGCTGACCACCCGCAGGCCGGTAATCAGCCAGACCGTCGAGCAGGGCAAGGCCACCATGTTGTGCCTGCCTGCCTTTGGCCTGCTGCGAGCCAAAGAAGGACTGTGGCAGGAGCTGTCGCGCCTGGTCTGCGGCAAGCACGCCGGAGCTGGCCAGCGCGAAAAGGGCGTAGACGAGATCGAGGGCGGCGACGCAGAGGCCGATACCACCCGCGTACTCGAAGGCCGTGGGCGCACCCTGCGCCTGCTGTTGGGAATGATCCGCGGCAACCGTCCCGGCCAGTTGCTCAAGGTGCTCTCCAGCTGCCTGGCCACGGGCGTGGCCACAGGCGGCTTCGGCATCTTCTATGGTTCTGTGTGGGAGATGTCCTACTTGATCAGCCCGTGGCGGCAGATCATGATCACCATCCTTTCCATTACCCTCCTGACCTTCTGGTTGATCTACAAAAACGGCCTGTGGAATGGGGGATATAGCCGTAAGGCGGAACCGTCCGTGTTGAGCGTCGGCGCCGATGCAACCTCCACACAGGCTTCCTCCGACAGTGTCGAGTGGTGGCGCGCCCGGATGGATAACCTGGCCACCATCGGCACGGTGCTGATCTCCGCTACCGGCGTCTATGCCCTGATCTACCTGACGATGCTGCTGGTCAGCGCCGCGGTTGTGCCGGTGCCCTTCTTTCAAAACAAGGTGAACTCCACTATCACGCCGCTGGATTATTTGACGCTGGCATGGTTTGCGGCGTCACTAGGCACCCTCGGCGGAGCACTCGGCTCGAGCTTTGATACTGACGAATCGGTGCGCGAGGCCACATATAACCGCCGCGAACTGCAGCGCAGGCAGATCGTCGGGCTTTTCGACGGCGACTAGCGCTGTAGGGGCACGAGCTAGTACGGCGACACGCTCGAACGGTGCGGGTCGATCTCCAACGAGCGGTGGATCGGTGGAAACGCGCGCTGCGGGCAGTTATCGCGCGGACACAGTCGGCAGCCGGAGCCGATCGGCACTGCCGCGGACGTATCTTTCAGATCCAACCCATCCGAATACACCGTGCGGTCGGCGTGCCGCAGCTCGCAGCCCAAACCGATGGCGAACATCTTTCCCGGTTGCCCCCAGGCCGCGCGGTGGTGGTTCACGGTGCGGGCGATCCACAGGTACGTCCGCCCGTCGGGCATCTGCGCGATCTGCCGCATGATCTTGCCGGGGTAGCTAAACGTCTCGTACACATTCCACAGCGGGCACGTGCCACCCGAGTTCGACAGGTGCAGGCCTGTCGCTGACTGTCGCTTGGACATGTTGCCCGCACGGTCCACGCGCACAAAAGTCCAGGGCACACCGCGCAGGCTGGGGCGCTGCAGGCTGGAAAGGCGGTGGCAGACGGTCTCGTAGCCCACGCCGTATTCACGCATGAGGAATTCGAGGTCGTAGCGCGATTCTTCGGCCGAGCTGTGGAACTGCCGGTAGGGCAGCAGAAGTGCGGCGGCATAATAGCTAGCTAAGCCACGGCGCGCCAGCGCGCGGGATTCTTCGGATTGGAAGTGCCCCAGCTCCACCAGCGAGTCGATCGTTGTGCCCGCTTCCAGGTAGGCCAACTCTGTAGCCAGTCGGAACGCAATCTGCCCGGGGCGCATCTTCGACGACACGTGGAGTGTCTTTTTCTGCGGGTCGAACTTGTGCTGCGTGTCGCCCAGGTCTCGCGAGTAAATCACCTGTACTTGGTGTACCTGTTGTAGGCGCTCGGCGATGATCTGTTCGGTGTGGTGTATCTGGTTCGCCCCGATGTTTATTTTGGACGCCAACTTTTCCGCTGCCACATCGAGAACATCGATGTAGTTCTGCCTGGCGTAGAAGAAGTCGCGGACTTCATCGTGTGGCATAGAGAACGCTTCCGGCCCGGAGGCCCGCCCGAAGAGTTCACCCTTGGGAGTGATGGAAAGGATAGCGGATCCCTGCACACGCTCCTCTGTGAGCAGCGAGAGGGTATCCGAGACATTGCGGTAGCGGGAGTGTAGATCCACGAAGGCACGCGCGAGATCTGGGTGGTTCTTTACAAGCGCGGCTAGTTCGGTGACATCCGCCGGGGTGGGGCTGATTTCCGGATCGAGGGTGACATCTTGGATTTCCGCAAGGAGGCGGGTGGAATCTTGATCTGCGAAGAAGGTTGGGTCGATGCCGAATGCAGCGGTGATGCGCTCCAACACGGCGGTGGTTAGCGGGCGTCCGTCGTGCTCGATCTGGTTTACGTAGCTGGCGGAGAGGTCCAGGATCTCGGCTAGGCGTGCCTGGGAGATTCCGCGTTCCTTGCGCAGTTGGCGGAGGCGGGAACCAACAAAGGGGCGCTCTGCGCCTGTCTCGGCGGTGGAGTTTCCGCCGCCTCTGTTTTGTGATCCTCGTGTTGGTTCAGTCCGTTTGGCCATGGTGTTCACCAGTATATTCCCCGCGGCCTGGTCTGGGTCTCAAGTAAGACGCCCAGGTGAGTATGCGAGTTAGATTGGAACAAGAAACCCCGGCCAGCACTTGAACTGGCCCCCGAAAGTTGGACTGGTTTAATTCTAGGCGGTTAGGGCTTCAAGGGTCTGATTCCGATATTGCATCGGGGTCAGGCCCTTGAGTCGTTGTTGGACGCGTTCGGTGTTGTACCACCC
>NZ_JBWJFG010000012.1:0-42435 GCF_056388495.1 Corynebacterium sp. TUM25020
TGGACGAGGCAGCGTTGGATGCGTGTTGTTGGCCAGCAGTGGTGGATGGCTGATTGGGCACCTTGTCCGCCGTCTGTGACTGCGATTAGTGGTGCGGCAATGGGGCGTAGGAGTTCGGTGTAGGCGGCGGTGGTTTCGTGTCTGGCCCAGGTCCAGTTGATGACGTGGGTTTTACTGGCTGTGATCAGGAGGCATCCGGACTTTAGATAGGTCGCGTCGAGGAAGATTTGGTCATGGATGCGGAATGAGTCGATGGTGGGTGTGGGGATGATCCACCAGCACCATCGGAATCGGTGGTGCATGGTTTGCCTGGTTACGCCATGGTGTGCGGCGAAGGTGGTTAGAGATTGGGTGCCGGTGGCCCATTGGATGAACAAAGCCATGGTGGCGGTATTTTTGTTGTGGGTTTGGGTGTTGCGGGTAAAGGAGTGTCCGCAGTGGGTGCAGCGCCAACGGGTGGTTGATTTGCTGGTGGTGCCGTTTTTCTTTGTGTTTGAAGTGTCCTGGGTTTAGTTCCGATCATTTCTAGAGAAGGATTGGAATCATGCCAAGGAAGTACAGTAACGAGTTCAAGGCCAAGGCAGTGCGTTTGGCTGAGGACCTCGTTGAGCTCGAAGGGTACTCGAAATGGGGTGCAGCCGTAGAGATCGGTGAAAAGCTCGGCATTCCAGCGCACACGCTCAACGACTGGTTGAAGCCGAATATGGCCTCGTCCGATGTTGAGATTGGCGCCGGCGAGTCAACGGCTGACGAATTGAAGCGGCTCCGGAAAGAGATTAAGGAGCTACGCAGGGCTAATGAGATCTTGAAAACCGCGTCAGCTTTTTTCGCGGCGGAACTCGACCGTCCCACCAGAAGATGATCGAATACATCGATGCGTATCGCGATCGCTTCGGGGTCGAGGCTATCTGTCGCACATTGAAAGAGACAGAATGTGGGTTCATCACCTCTCGTGGCTACCGAGCAGCGAAAACACGAGCGCCATCGGCGAGGAGTTTGTCAGATGCGCTGCTCATTCCTGAACTGGTGAGGGTCTACGAGGACAACTTCAGCGTCTACGGGGTCCGCAAGATGTGGAAGGCTATGCAGCGCGCCGGCTGGAACATCGGTCGTGATCAGACCGCGCGTTTGATGAAGCAAGCTGGCATTCAAGGCCGCAGGCGTGGCCGCACACCGATGACAACGCTTCGGGCCAACGTGCCGGATGGCCGCCCTGACCTGGTCAACCGTGACTTCACTGCCCCCGCACCGCACCGGTTGTGGGTCGCTGACATCACCTATGTGCGCACCTTGTCTGGTTTTGCCTACACCGCGTTTATCACCGATGTGTACTCCAGGAAGATCGTCGGTGTGGCGACTCGGGCGAGCATGCGTACCGATGAACTTCCGCTGGAGGCCTTTGAGCACGCCCTGTATCACGCTGGTGATCTTCGCTCAGAAGGGCTTGTCCACCACAGTGACCGCGGCTCGCAATATGTGTCGATCCGTTACGGTGAAGCGCTCGCCTTGGCGGGTGTCGATCCATCTGTCGGCACCGTTGGCGACTCCTATGACAACGCGTTGGCTGAAACGGTCAACGGGCTCTACAAAACAGAGCTGATTTATCCCCACCGGCCGTGGACATCGGTCGGTGAAGTCGAGATCGCTACCCTTCGCTGGGTGCACTGGTGGAACAACCAGCGACTTCATCAATCCCTGGGATATATCACTCCACAGGAGATGGAGGACGCCTACTATCAACGATCAGGCGCTCAAACGTTGGGCGTTAAATAAGCGGAACGAAAACCAGGACGCTTCAGTTGTTGCCGCATAGTGGGCAGCTGGGGCGGTTGGTGGTCATCCTTTAATCCAACCGGTGTGCGGTTAGCACAAATGTGGCCGGAGGTGCGGGATGGTGTGGGTAATAGCTTTCGGGGAGCTATTCTTTGGTGATTTGTGGTGTGTGGTCTGGGGTTATGGTGGCATGCGGACACACTTTTCTTTACTTAACCCGTAGCGCGCACAGCGTGCTAATCTGTTCTCAATGGAAATCGCCCAGCTCAGGGAGTTTACCGAGGTGAAAGGGCTCCGCTGTGGCTGTCTCAACTACCGCTTCATAGCAACGATGCGGTTCGAGACAGGTGTGGGCGTCACAAACAATCAGAGAGAAAACTCATGAACGGTCTAGGAGCGACGAAGCGCTTCGGTATTACCTTCCTGGTGCTATCCACGATCGGGTTGATCTTCTCCGCCTTGATCATGCACGACAAGCTGCAGATGGCGCTGAACCCCGACTTCAAGCCAGCCTGCACCTTCAACGAGGTGATCTCGTGTACGGACGTGATGGCCTCGGATCAGGCATCTGCGTTCGGGTTCGCCAACCCCTTTATCGGTCTGATTGGTTTTCCGGTGATGATGACCTTGGCCGTGGTACTCATCGTCGGCGTGAAGCTCCCGCGCTGGATGTGGTACTGCACGCTGGCGGGGTTGGCGCTGGGCGTGGTGTTTGTGCACTGGCTGGCCTATGCTGCGATCTACTCCATCGGCGCGCTTTGCCCTTATTGCATGGCGGTGTGGGCCGCGACGCTGCCGATGTTTGTGATGACCTTGGTGCACATCCTGCGCGAACAGCGTCGTGAAGCGGGGGAGGGCGTTCCTCACTCCGCACTGGGAATGCCACTGCTGGTAATTGTGGCTTGGTTCCTAGCCTTCACCGCACTGATTCTGGATCAGTTCGTGTTCTAACTAGTCTGCCTGCCACCAGTTGTCGTGAGGAACAACCGGCAGATGCCGCTTGTGACGCGACCGGAACCACAGGCCTTCGATGTGCTTAGCGACCTGCGGATCTAGGTCTGCGGCACCATTGGTGCTTTCCAAGTAATCGTCAAGCTGCGTGTACGTCACACCTAGCGCCTCTTCGTCGGGCAGGGCAGGACGATCTTCTTCCAGGTCGGCGGTGGGGACTTTCTGCCAGGTGCTATCGGGGGCGCCGAGGTGCTGCAGTAGGGCTGCGCCCTGTCGCTTCGTGAGTCCCGCCAGTGGCGTGAGGTCTGCCGCACCGTCGCCGTGTTTGGTGTAGAACCCCGTGATTGCCTCTGCTGCATGATCTGTGCCTACAACCAATCCGCCGAGTTCCCCGGCGAGCGCATATTGTGCGATCATGCGCTCGCGCGCCTTAATATTGCCCTTGTTGAAGTCGCTGACGTGCGAAATGCCGAGGGCCTCGCTCGTTGCTCGCGCTGCTTCGTCAGTGGCACCCTTAATGTTGACGGTGACGCCCATACTCGGTGCGATAAACTCCAGCGCAATCTGTGCGTCGTCCTCGTCTGCCTGGACTCCATAGGGCAGGCGCACGGCGCAGAAACGGTATGGCTGATCGGCAGCTTGGTCCTTGGCGGCCTGTTCATTGAGGCGATCACATGCTAACTGGCATAGCTTGCCTGCGAGCGTGGAGTCCTGGCCGCCGGAGATGCCCAGCACTAGGGTTCGGGTGCGTGTGGCCTGCAGATAGTTGGCGATGAACTGCACACGACGTTCCACTTCAGCGGCCGGGTCGATAGTGGAGCGAACCCCCAGTTCTTCGACAATGCGCGCGTGCAGAGGGCGCGCATTCGCGGTGTGGGAGGGGCTGGGGATGCCGGTGGACTTTTCAGGTGAAGGGCTCATGCCTTCCGATGCTAGACCGTCCGTCAGCTTATGCACCTATTTGGTTTTGAGTGAGTCGGTGGGTAGACTCATCGTTTGTGTTTGTGCCGGGCGGCATAAGCGGGTTTTTAGCCTGCGTTGCCTGGCGATGTAAAGAAAGTCGATGAGGAAAGGAGCGCCCGATGAAGGTCCGCAAGTCCCTTCGGTCGCTGAAGAACAAGCCGGGCGCTCAGGTCGTTCGTCGCCGCGGTAAGGTCTACGTGATCAACAAGAAGGAACCTCGCTTCAAGGCTCGCCAGGGCTAAAGCCAGAGGGTTCCACCTTCCCCCGTCTTTTCGTTTCAGTGCTCGCGCACTGTTGCGTGAGGCGGGGGATTTTTATTGCTTGGGGGCGGCAAAGACATGGCTTGAGGGGCTTTTGCCAGCTCACAGATGGCTTCTCTGTTTGGTGTAATCCACGCTTTGAAATTACATGCATGTTTTTCATGTGGCTAGATGTAGTGGTGGGAAAATCTACCACCTGCGAATACTCAACTTGTAACTACTAGATGTAGTGTTCAGTGATTAATTGCGACCCAAAATGTTGTGTTTTTGCGGTTGTCTTACACGCTTGTGATGTGTAGTCTTAAGCAAGTCAACGAGGGGCGCGGAACATAAGCCCCGCCAGACGTACACTGACGAAAACCTACACCGATAGCGCCCACAGAAATCATTGTCGCCGGGCCGAACAATCCGAAGTATTTTTGAAGTATTCAGGAGAATGACAGCCACCATGATCACCGTCTACACCAAGCCCGCCTGTGTTCAGTGCAACGCCACCAAGAAGGCTCTCGACAAGGCCGGTCTTGATTACGAACTCGTGGACATCAGCCTCGACGATGAAGCTCGCGACTACGTCATGGCGCTGGGCCACCTGCAGGCACCTGTGGTTGTTGCTGGCGAAGATCACTGGTCCGGCTTCCGCCCCGATCGCATTCGCACCCTGACCGCAGAGGCCGCCTAATCTGCGCGCCAATTGTCTTCACCATCTCCGGTGGAGGCTCTTTTTAGCGCACCACTGACTATGTGCATTGCTGTTTAGGATGAGGCTCAATGCTGATCACGTATTTTTCCTCCACGACAGAGAACACTCACCGCTTTGTACGGAAGCTCGGTCTACCTTCTAGTCGCATTCCACTTAAGCGTAGCGACGCCCCCCTGCTGGTCGACCAACCACATGTCCTGATAGTGCCAACGTATGGCGGGGGAGCAGGGATGACAGGAGAGTTTTCGCGCCCAGTGCCGAAACAGGTGATCAAGTTCCTCAATGTGGAGCAAAACCGTAAGTGGCTGCGCGGCGTGATCGCCTCCGGCAACATCAACTTCGGAGCTGACTTCGGAAAGGCCGGGGAGGTGATCTCCGCCAAGTGCCAAGTTCCCTATCTATATCGCTTTGAACTGATGGGAACCGAGGAGGACGTCCAAAGGGTGCGTGCAGGCTTAGCGGAGTTCGAGACTTCTTTGCGAAACGAAGGACGCTGGGAGTTAGCAAGCTGACACAGCGGGTTGAAAACCCAGCGGAGTAAGAGCTCCGCATCCGCCCCGCGCATGTCCGGGGCACTGATTAGAATCGAAACGAATATATAGGCGCGAATAGACTTTCTTAGCGCGAGTTTTTGAGGAGAACACAAAACACATGACTGGCACCGATATTGGAAAGACCGTCCAGGAGCCCGTTGACCAGCGGGAGCAGCTGGATTATCACGCTCTGAACGCAATGTTGAACCTGTACAACGACGCGGGAGAGATCCAGTTCGACAAGGATCGTGAGGCTGCTAACCAGTACTTCCTGCAGCACGTGAATCAGAACACTGTGTACTTCCACGACTTGGAAGAGAAGATCAAGTACCTCGTGGACAACGAGTACTACGATCCTGCGGTGTTGAATCAGTACGAGTTCAGTTTCGTAAAGTCCCTGTTTAAGCAGGCTTATGCCAAGAAATTCCGCTTCCAGTCCTTCCTGGGCGCGTACAAGTACTACACCTCCTATACGCTGAAAACCTTCGACGGACGCCGCTACTTGGAACGTTTCGAAGACCGCGTATGCATGGTCGCACTGGGGCTAGCAGCAGGGGATAACGGGTTGGCGTCGAACCTCGTCGACGAGATCATGGACGGTCGCTTCCAGCCTGCAACGCCCACCTTCCTCAACATTGGCAAGAAGCAGCGCGGGGAGCCGGTGTCCTGCTTCCTCCTGCGCATTGAGGACAACATGGAGTCGATTGGCCGATCCATTAACTCCGCGCTGCAACTATCCAAGCGCGGCGGTGGCGTAGCACTGTTGCTGTCGAATGTGCGCGAGGCCGGTGCGCCGATTAAGCACATCGAGAACCAATCCTCCGGTGTGATCCCCGTGATGAAGCTGCTGGAAGATGCCTTTAGCTACGCCAACCAGCTGGGTGCCCGTCAGGGTGCCGGCGCGGTATATCTCCACGCACACCACCCGGATATCCTGCGCTTCCTGGACACCAAGCGCGAGAATGCGGATGAAAAGATCCGTATTAAGACGCTCTCTCTGGGAGTGGTCATCCCGGATATCACCTTTGAGCTGGCCAAGCGCAATGACGACATGTATCTGTTCAGCCCGTACGACGTTGAACGCGTCTACGGCAAGCCATTTGCCGATGTCTCCATCACCGAGCACTACGAGGAGATGGTGGAGGATCCGCGCATCCGTAAGTCCAAGATCAATGCGCGCGCGTTCTTCCAAACGCTGGCGGAGATCCAGTTCGAGTCGGGCTACCCGTACATCATGTTTGAGGACACGGTGAACAAGGCCAACCCGATCGAAGGTCGTATCACGCACTCCAACCTGTGCTCCGAAATCCTGCAGGTTTCGACCCCATCGGAGTTCAACGCTGATCTGACGTACAAGACCATCGGCGATGACATCTCCTGCAACCTGGGCTCCATGAACATCGCGAAGGCCATGGACTCTGCGGACTTCTCTAAGACCATCGAGACCGCGATTCGCGGCCTGACCGCAGTGGCAGATCAAACCTCCATCGACTCGGTTCCTTCGGTTCGCCAGGGTAACGACAACTCCCACGCCATTGGCCTGGGACAGATGAACCTGCATGGCTTCCTGGGGCGCGAGCACATCCACTACGGTTCAGAAGAAGCTCTGGACTTCACCAATGCGTACTTCGCAGCAGTGATGTACGAAGCTCTGAAGGCATCCAACAAGATCGCCCAGGAGCGTGGCGAGAAGTTCCACAACTTCGAAAACTCCGATTATGCCAGCGGCGAGTTCTTCGACCGCTACGATCCGGCGGAGTTTGCACCGAAGACGGAGCGTATCCGCCAAATCATCGGCAACTCCAGCATCCAGGTGCCAACCGCGCAGGACTGGCAACAGCTGAAGGACGATGTGCAGGCTCACGGTCTATACAACCGCAACCTGCAGGCTATTCCGCCGACGGGTTCCATCTCCTACATCAACAACTCCACGTCCTCGATTCACCCGATCGCCTCCAAGATCGAAATTCGTAAGGAGGGCAAGATCGGTCGTGTGTACTACCCGGCTCCGTACATGACGAACGACAACCTGGAGTACTACGAGGACGCGTACGAGATCGGCTACGAAAAGATCATCGACACTTACGCAGTCGCGACGAAGTACGTGGATCAGGGCCTTTCGCTGACCCTGTTCTTCAAGGACACCGCCACCACGCGCGACATCAACCGTGCGCAGATCTATGCGTGGCGCAAGGGGATCAAGACGATCTACTACATTCGCCTCCGCCAGACGGCCTTGACCGGCACCGAGGTTGAGGGCTGCGTGAGCTGCATGCTCTAAGTGGGGAGGGGAGCGGCCTGCTCTAGGTGGAGGGCGGCCTCCACCGAGCATGAAAAAGCCGACTGGGAGGAATCCCAGTCGGCTTTTGTTATTGGCCGTTGAGTGGCCTTGTTAATGGTTGCTAGCGGTTGCCCAGCTCTGCGTCGATGCGCAGCAGGCCGGAACCATCGTTGCCCACCAGCTTGATGCGGTCGATGATGTTGCTTACTGTAGCTTCCTCCTCGATCTGCTCCTCCAGGAAGAAGTTCAGCAGGTTGCGGGAGTCAATGTCGCCAACCTCGTCGGCGGTCTTCACCAGATCGCGGATCAGTGCGGAGACCTTACGCTCGTGCTCGAGGGAAGCCTCGAAGGCATCCAGCGGGGTGGAGATCTTCAGGGAAGGCATCTCAACAGTCTCGATGTCCACGCGCGCGTCGCGGTCCAGCAGGTGCTGTGCGAACTTCTGAGCGTGCTCGCGCTCCTCATCGGCCTGTGCCTGCATCCAGCTGCTCATGCCGTCGAAGGAGAGGCGGTCCAGCTCATAAGCCAGCTGGGTGTAAACCAGCGCAGCCTGGTGCTCGGCGGTGACCTGTTCGTTCAATTGCTTCTGAAACTTCTCGTTGATTTCCATGCAGCTCACCGTACTCAGGGTTTATCCAATCGGCTAGCAAACGCAGGCTACCCTTATATTATCAATGCAGGTCAGATCCTATTGTATAGTCGGTGAGGCTGTCTTTACTTAGGTTGCCCTGTAAACCAATCCTGACGTGCTCTTTAGGTAGTGACGCCCCCAGCTCTGGGCTGAAATCGGCTCCAGCGCGCGCTGAGGGCGTCATTAAGAAAGACCCCCCAAAATGGGGGTGGTGGCCGAGGGGTAGGCGCGTCGCGGAAACGGGGTACGATGGGGCGAAGTGCACAAGCTGAGGGACAGCAAGAAAATCAGCACGTTCTGTGAGAAGGAGACACGTAAGCGATGAGTGCGCACGCACCCCACACTCCCGTACACCGCGTCGACGGCGATCCGGTATCCGCCATCAACTGGAACAGCATCCCAGATGACAAGGACCTGGAGGTGTGGGATCGCCTCACTGCCAACTTCTGGCTGCCCGAAAAGGTGCCACTGTCCAACGACGTCCCCAGCTGGTCCACACTAAATGACATGGAGAAGCAGGCCACCATGCGTGTGTTCACCGGCCTGACCATGCTGGATACGATTCAGGGCACAGTTGGTGCAGTAAAGCTGATCGAGGATGCTGCCACTCCACACGAGGAAGCCGTCTTTACGAATATTTCCTTTATGGAGAGCGTTCACGCGAAGTCTTATTCCTCTATCTTTATGACGCTGGCCTCTACGCCTGAGATTAACGACGCCTTCCGTTGGTCCGAAGAGAATGAGAAGCTGCAAAACAAGGCAAAGATCATTCTCGACTTCTATGAGGGCGACGATCCGATGAAGAAGAAGATTGCCTCTGTGCTGCTGGAGAGCTTCCTCTTCTACTCCGGTTTCTACCTGCCGATGTACTGGTCCTCGCATGCGAAGCTGACCAACACCGCAGACATTATCCGCCTGATCATCCGCGATGAGTCTGTGCACGGTTACTACATTGGCTACAAGTACCAGCGCGCACTGGAGAAGGAGACCCCGGAGCGCCAGGAGGAGTTGAAGGAGCACACCTTCGACCTACTGCTGGAGTTGTACGACAACGAGGCACAGTACACCGAGGATCTTTATGACGATCTCGGCTGGACAGAGGACGTCAAGCGCTTCTTGCGCTACAACGCAAACAAGGCGCTGAACAACCTGGGCTACGAAGGGCTGTTCCCGGCGGACGAGACTCGTGTGTCTCCGGCGATCCTCTCGGCTCTGAACCCGGGTGGCGACGAGAACCACGACTTCTTCTCCGGTTCTGGTTCCTCTTATGTAATAGGTAAGGCCGAGAATACGGTCGACGACGATTGGGACTTCTAAACAGCGACTTCTCAACAGCGAGGCAGCACCCCCGAAAACGTGGGTTCTGCTGCTTTGGCCTCGTCCCGGGCTATTGAAAATCGCAGTAACGGGATACTATGTAAACATTCTGTGTCCGTTCTGGTCGGTTATTGACGAAATCGACCACGCGGGAACGGTGCAGACGAAACATTCTTTTGGGTGGCTTGCCTGAAGGATCCTGTGAGTTAGCTAGAGCTTGCAGGTGAATAAAGGCAGGTCACGCGTAGTCAGGAGGAAGAATATGACCGCAGTAGCGCCAAGGGAAAGCCATGAGGTTTCCCCGGCTCGGCCTGCGCCTTTCGGTGAGGTGCCACGTGGCAACCTCGCATGGAAGATGCTGACCACGACCGACCACAAGCTCCTGGGCATCATGTACCTAATCATGTCCTTCACCTTCTTCATGATTGGTGGCTTGATGGCCCTGTTGATCCGTATTGAGCTCTTCGAGCCGGGTCAGCAATTCCTGTCCAACGAGCAGTTCAACCAGCTGTTCACGATGCACGGCACGATCATGCTGCTGCTGTACGGCTCTCCGATGGTGTTCGGTTTCGCGAACTACATCATGCCGCTACAGATCGGCGCCCCTGACGTGGCTTTCCCCCGTCTGAACGCCTTCGGCTTCTGGATGACCACCGCTGGTGGTGTCGTGATGCTGCTCGGCTTCCTGACTCCGGGTGGTGCAGCAGACTTCGGTTGGACGATGTACATGCCGCTGGCAGACGTTACGCACTCTCCGGGTGTGGGCTCTGAACTGTGGATCCTGGGTGTCGGCGTCGGTGGTATCGGTACCATCGCCTCCGCCGTGAACATGATCACCACCATCCTGTGCCTCCGCGCACCGGGTATGACCATGTTCCGCATGCCGATCTTCACCTGGAACATCTTCGTTACCTCTCTGCTGGTTCTGCTGATCTTCCCGCTCCTGACTGCAGCTGCACTTGGTGTGTTCTACGACCGCAAGCTGGGTGGCCACATCTACGACGCCGGCAACGGTGGCGCTATTCTGTGGCAGCACCTCTTCTGGTTCTTCGGTCACCCTGAGGTGTACGTCCTGGCACTGCCGTTCTTCGGTATCGTGTCTGAGGTTTTCCCGGTGTTCTCCCGCAAGCCGATGTTCGGCTACGTTGGCCTGGTGTTCGCAACCCTGTCGATTGCTGCACTGTCCATGGCTGTGTGGGCACACCACATGTTCGTGACCGGCGCCGTGCTGCTGCCGTTCTTCTCCTTCATGACGTTCCTGATCGGTGTGCCGACCGGTATGAAGTTCTTCAACTGGCTGGGCACCATGTGGAAGGGTCGCCTGACCTTCGAGACCCCGATGGTCTTCGCCATTGGCTTCTTCGCCACCTTCCTGTTCGGTGGTCTGACCGGTGTTATGCTGGCCTCCCCGGCGCTGGACTTCCACGTTTCGGACTCCTACTTCGTGGTCGCTCACTTCCACTACACCCTGTTCGGTACCGTGACCTACGCTTCCTTCGCAGGCGTTTACTTCTGGTTCCCGAAGATGACCGGGCGCATGCTGGACGAGAAGCTGGGCAAGATCCACTTCTGGCTGGTCACCATCGGCTTCCACACCACGTTCTTGATTCAGCACTGGCTGGGCAACATGGGTATGCCGCGTCGTTACGCTGACTACCTGCCGACCGATGGTTTCACGACCCTGAACCAGGTCTCCACCGTGGGTGCCTGCATCCTGGCGATCTCGATGATCCCGTTCCTGTGGAACGTGTTCAAGTCCTACCGCTACGGCGAGGTCGTAACCGTGGACGATCCGTGGGGCTACGGCAACTCTCTGGAGTGGGCAACCTCCTGCCCGCCGCCGCGCCACAACTTCACCTCCATGCCTCGTATCCGCTCCGAGCGTCCGGCGTTCGAGCTGCACCACCCGCACATGGTCAAGCGTATGCGCGACGAGGCTCATGTCGGTCGCCACTTCTAAATGCACAGTCTGGTGACGCCACCTCACCTCTGCGACTGCCCAGCGCAGTCGCTAGGTCCCTGGCGGCCGAGCAGGTAGAGGCTGCAATACCGCTTCCTCCTCTGGAAGTCGCACACTGAATCCACACCCTAACTACGCAGGGTGTGGATTTTCGTATGTCCGCAGGTTTAGTGAAAGCCCTCGGAAGCTCCATGACTTAGATGAAGAATGTCGTTAGATTGAGAACTTGCTAAATGCAAATGGAGAACAATAAACAAAAGGGCAGGTCAAACGCTTTCGATTTTTGCCACGCGTGATCTTGCGCGGGCAGATTCCCGATTCAGCGACATTATGGTGCTGAATCGTGGTGATTGTGGTGGGGCCTAAGACCTCCAAGACCGGCGCTTCCACACAGCTACAGGAATGAAGTCGAAACTACTGCGAGTTTGAAAGGGGGGAGCGTGAAATGGGGAGCTGTTCAGATTCAGTTATCACTTCTCGTAGGGAAGTGGGACAATATAGCCCGTGACTACCTCAAATAACGCCAGCAACTCCAACTCTCCCGCCAATCAGCAGTCGTCCACGTCGTCCCAGGCCGCCTCGCGCGCTGCACTCGCCGACGATCCGCACTTCGAGATCGCCCTGGAGGACACCCTGCAGGAAGGCTTAGCTCCCAGTGTCATCACGGTCACCGGGCCCGATCGGCCGGGCGTATCCGCGGCCTTCTTCCGCGTACTATCCTCCTACGGGGTTCAACTCCTCGACATTGAACAGTCAGTCTTCCGAGGAAAGCTATCGCTGGCGGCGCTAGTGGGCGTCGGACAAGAAGACCTAGAGCCTCTCGGCGAAGGGCTGGAGGAAACTCTCGCATCCTATGGAATGCGAGTCAGCGTCGAAGCCGACGATAATCTGTCGAGCACGCGCCCGCACTCGACGCACGTGATGGTCGTGCTGGGACGTCCGCTGACTGCGACTCATATTTCCCGCATCGGCCAAACTCTGGCTGACTACGGTGCGAACATCGACACGATTACCGGTATTGCCGACTACCCAGTCACTGGGCTGGAGCTGAGCCTTACAGTCGCCAACCCAGCACCCGGTGGCGGTGTGCCCCTGCGCAAGGCACTTGCAACGCTCACGACGGAGGTAGGAGTGGATATCGCTATCGAGCGCGCGGGGTTGTCCCGCCGCGCCAAACGCCTCATCTGCTTCGATGTTGATTCGACCCTTATTCAGCACGAAGTCATTGAGATGCTGGCCGCCTACGCAGGCCGCGAAGCGGAGGTTGCCGCGGTCACAGAACGCGCCATGCGTGGCGAGTTAGACTTCGCTGAATCCCTCCACGAGCGCGTCAAGGCACTGGCCGGTTTGGAAGCCTCAGTGGTGGAGAAAGTAGCACGTGACATTCAGCTGACCCCCGGTGCCCGCACGACTATCCGCACCTTGAAGCGCTTGGGGTACAAAACGGGTGTGGTTTCCGGTGGTTTTATCCAGGTCATCGAACCACTGGCACGCGAGTTGGACCTGGACTTCGCCCGCGCCAACACCCTTGAAATTATTGATGGCAAGCTTACTGGTCGGGTCATCGGCCCTGTGATCGACCGCCAGGCCAAGGCTGAGAGCCTGAAGGAATTTGCTTGGTCCAACGGAATTAAGTTGAACCAGACCGTCGCCGTAGGCGATGGTGCCAACGACATTGACATGCTGTCTACCGCGGGTCTGGGCATTGCGTTCAATGCAAAGCCAGCGCTCAAGGAGATCGCCGATACCTCGGTGAACTACCCCTTCCTCGATCAGGTGCTGTTCATCCTGGGGATTTCCCGCCACGAAATCGAGGATGCGGATCTACGCGACGGTACTTACCGCCGCGTACCTATCGTCGAAGATTAATTGACGCCGTCGCGCTCGCGGAGCTCGCGGCGAAGGATCTTACCGGTGGAGGACTTGGGGATTCCCTGCACGAATTCCACAATGCGAATCTTCTTGTAGGGAGCCACGCGCTCCGCAACGAAATCCATTACCTGCTGCTCGTTGAGTGCAGATCCTCGCTGGGCAACAACGAATGCCTTCGGCAGCTCTTCACCATCTGAAGCGCGATGTACGCCGACGACGGCGGCATCGGCGATCTCGGGGTGGCTCAACAGTACGGACTCTAGCTCTGCGGGCGGAACTTGGTAGCCCTTGTACTTGATCAGCTCCTTCAAGCGATCCACAATATGGACGTTGCCCTCTGGATCGGAGTTAGCCAGATCGCCAGTGCGCAGCCAACCGTCGCCCGGTAGCGCGGCTGCGGTTTCCTCCGGCTTGTTCAGGTATCCGGCCATAATCTGCGGGCCGCGAACCCAGAGCTCACCGACCTCGGAGACACCCTCCGCGGGCAGCGGGATCTCTTCCAGGGTTTCCGGATTCACCAGCTTGCTTTCCGTGTTTGCGCAAGGCTTGCCGATGGAACCACGGTTAATGTCCTTGGATACGTTGGCATGTGCCAGCGGTGAAGTCTCAGTCATGCCATAGCCCTGCTGCACATGGATGCCCAGGCGCTTTTCCAACGCCAAGGCCAGTTCCTCATCCAATGTCGCAGCTCCGCTAAAGAAGCTGCGCATTTGCGAAAGGTCGTAGTTATCCACCATGGGGTGCTTGGCCAGCTGGACTGCAATAGGCGGCGCGATCAGAGTAAACGTTACCCCGAACTTCTGGTGGTGCTCCAGGAAGCTCTGTAGCTCGAAGCGCGGTACAACGACCAGCGTGGCGCGCTGCGCCAATGCCAGGTTCACCAGAGCGGTCAGACCGTAGATGTGGAAGAACGGCAGCACGGCGTAAACCTTGTCCTCCGGGCGCACAAGGTGAATGTCTTGCCCCTGCTGTACGTTCGCAACCAACTGACGGTGCATCAAACGCACTCCCTTTGGCAACCCGGTGGTACCAGAGGAGTAGGGGAGTACTGCCAGATCCTCATCCGGGTTAATCTCCACCGCGGGAGCCGTGCGGCGCTCCGCCATAATCTGTTGCATGCCCTTCGATGTATCCAGGAAGACGATGTTGTCCTCCTCGATTCCTGCATCCTTAGCCCCCTGAGCCGAGGCGTCACCAAGCGCGGCAACGGTGAGCAGCATCTTCGCGCCAGAGTCCTTCACCTGCTCCGTCACGCTTTCCGGCGTAGAAAGCAGAGATAGGGGAGAAGGAACTGCACCAATGCGCCACAGGCCGTACGCTGCGACGATAAAGTTCAAGGAGTTGGGCAGGTGTAGCGCTACTACGTCGCCCTTTTTGATGCCCTTGCTGGCCAGCCAGCCCGCCGTGGACTCAATGTAGTTCTGCAGCTGGGCAAACGTCGTTTCGGAGCCATCGGCAATGTCGATGACGGCGACCCGGTCTTCCTCCTCGGTGGAGAGGTTGCCGAAGATGTAATCGTAGAGCCCCAGCGGGCTGAGTTCGATGTCTGGGCGGTCGCTCTTAATGGGCATTGCGGCGGGCTCCTATCCGTACGCGGTTGTTCTTCCTCCCCACTCTAGTCGCCGTATGCTGTTACCGGCGTCACTTCTTTGGTTTTGGTTGTCTAACGTTTGGGGTGGTGTTAAACCAACCAGCTGGTCATCAAGGTTTTCCTGTTGAACTATGTGCAACATGGTGCATAATCTTTTAAAGCAGTTCTTTTATTGCTCGCGGGAACCTTCTGCCTGCCGCATGCATTACATAGCTGTCCTGAAGCGGTTTTCTGCTACCTGCATGACCAGCTTCAGTGCAGTCTTGTTGTTTCGCTGTTGTTGGTGGAAAGGAGGTGAACGATGAGCGACTCGATCGATAACGGAGGACACATGGTTGGCCCATCCGCTGGCGCCGAGGCAGACACCCCAATTCTGCCCTCCCTGGAGGAGCTTTTCGGCAACGACGCTCAGCTAGGCTCGGGATCCGGTTTTTCGGAACAGGAGCTCGACGACATGTTTAACCAAATGTTTGACGTGGCTGTCGACCCGAATACCGAGATGCCAGAGGGGGATCTCATCCCCGATTTGGATTCCTTCCCCGCGGAGGATGCTTCTGACGAAGTTGACCTTACGGATCTCGACGGTTCTTCTTCGACTCTGGATGACGCCACCTCGGTGGACGATCTCCCCAGTGAGGCTTCGGATAGTAACCCCGATACTGGCGATGAACTTCCAGACGATCTGACCGCTGGCACGGAAAGTCAGGAGGCCCCGGATGATCCGGCTGCCACGGACGATCTGGAGGGTCTCAACGATCTGGGCGACGGCCTGGATGGTGACCTTGATGATGCATACAGCGATCATTATGGGGACGATCACCCCGACGATCTGACCGACCTCAGCGGAATGTAAGGGGTGGCGGAATTGTCGACTAGCAACACCGTAAGGCAAGAACTCACCCGCGACGAGGAGCGCGACCTGCTGGCCAAAGCCCATGAGGGTGACCAGCAGGCTTTTGCGCGCCTGGCGCGCCAGGCTTGGGGGAGGATGTTTTCTGTTTGCTTGTCCATTACGGGCAATCGCGCTGACGCAGAAGATGCCCTGCAAAACGCTTTGACTTCAGCGTGGAAGAACATTGAGAAGTTTGATGGACGCGCGCGGTTCTCCACGTGGGCGTACCGCATTGCCTCTAATGCAGCGCTGCAGATCGTCCGCTCGCGCCGGGATGTGCCGGAGGAAGACGCAGGTGCGGATGAGGTCGCTCTGACCCCGGAGGTGGGGTCTCAGGTGACCTCTGCAATGGTTGTTCGAGAGGCGCTAGCTCAGTTGCCGGATGATTTCCGTGAAGTCATCGTGCTGCGGGAATACACCGGCATGAGCTACCAGGACATTGCTGCCCACCAGGGGATTCCGATTCAAACGGTCAAATCACGCATTAACCGTGCCCGTGCGAAGCTAAAGGCGGCATTGGTGGAGGCTGGCGTCACTAGCGCATAGGTAGGGCGGCCTCCTCGACTCACCAAGTCCCCTTTACGTTCCCCTCAAGAAAGTAATAGCCCCACAACGCTGAACACGTGCTCGGCGTTGTGGGGCTCTAGTTCGTGGAAACGGCTAGCCCTGTGGCATGAGGTTGAAGAACTTCAGCATTTCCTCGGTTTGATCGAGCTGCCCATGGATCACGATGGCTGCCTTTTTCTCCGGGTACCAGGCGAGGGCATCGGGAATCGAGTATTTGCCACCGGAATAATAGATGATTTCAGGCCAGCCATTGCCTGCTTGCTGCAGAGTCTTGCCCTTTAATGTTGAGCTCTGGGCATGGTCGTAGACCTTCTGACCATCGTCACCAGTTTGAATGTACTTAAAGCCGGTGTACATCGACTCGGAAGAGTGATCCTTGACAGAACTACTCTCGGGGAGGCAAGAATACATCTCCGTATCCATGGATTCGAACGCATCACTGAGGGAGAAGGGCTTTTTAGCCTTGGTATCGCAGCTAGTTAGGCGGTTGTAGAAGCCTGTCGGCATATAGTCTTTAACATCGGGCAGGAGGGAACTCAGTGGCTTGTAAGAGTCCGACTCGTACGGCGTACTCGTTGGGGTGTAAGGGCTAGCCTCAGTAAAGGGCGGATTTCCTCCGTCGTCACCACTTCCGTTTCCATCATTGCCACCACTGCTGAAAACGACGAATCCTACGGCCACGACCACTGCGAGGATTGCCAGGCACGCCGTGACCACCACCGGAGTGTTGGACTTCTTCGATTTCACTGCGCTAGCGGAAGTATGAGAACCGGCGAAGTTGCTAGGGCCGTAGGAATTGACCGAACTTGGAGCGAAAGCCGCGGTCTGCGGCGGACGGCTGAACGATTGCGTCGCGTTGGACGTGCCTTGGTGAGAACCGCTATTCGGACTCTGAGTCGGGTTCTGATATGGGCGGGACATGCCGGGAGAAGTTGCCGGATCAGGCTGGCCGGGGCGTGCAGCAGCTGCCGCAGCACCGACACCGGCACCTGCATTGGCAGCGCTGGTATGTCCAGCGGAACCACTCGGGCGCATGCCTTGAACCGGAGCGCCGCCGGTAAACCCACGCAGCGTCGCAGCCAGTGCGCCTCGGCTCACCACGGTCTTCGGGTCGTCGAGCGTCATGACCGTGCCGACTTCACCCAGCCGATCCTGAACAAATGGAATACGCGACGATCCGCCGGTCATGTAAATCGGGGTCTTCGTGGAATCGACGCCCGCTTGGGTCAGAGCAGCACGGGTCAACTCGACGCAACGCATAATGGATTGCTCAATGATGCCGTTGAACTCGTCGCGGGTGATCAGCAAGTCGGTTTCCCCGTGGGGAGTAGAAACGCTGATCGTTGCGGAGGAGGTATCTGACAGGATCTCCTTGGCCTCGCGAATACTGGATTCCAGTGCATGCACCGTGGTGATCGGGGAGGAGCGCACGTAGTCAGCCAGATCCGGGTCATCGTGTTCCAGCTGATCCAGAACCCAGCGGTACATCAGGTTGTCGATTGTGCGGCCGCCGAGGCTGTTATCGCCCTTGGCCGCCACGACCTCGAAGTTGCCGTCCTGCTTCGCCTGCAGCACTGCAATGTCCAAGGTGCCGCCACCGAAGTCAAACACTGCGACGTGCGAGCCTGGCGAGACGGACTGTTGCGAGGCGTAGTGGATAGCAGCAGCTCGCGGCTCGGAAAGCACGCGCAGGTTCTGTTCCGGAATACCTGCGGCGACGGCACTTCGCTTCAGCTGATCCACGGAGTGCGCAGACCAGGCCTCCGGGTGAGTAAGGGTGACCGTCGCGGGATCCTGGTTGGCGTGCTGGGCCTTGCCAGAGCGAAGTACGGCGCCCAGCACGGAGCCCACAACCTTCGTCAGTGGGAGATCGCGAGCTGCGAGCTGTACCTCGTCGTGGTCGATGTAGCGCTTCGGGCTGAGGAGCAGGCGCGAGGGATCACGACGGCCACGAGCCAGGGCGGAGTCACCATTAAGCAGTTTCGGTTCGCCATCGTTGGCGGCATGGGCGCCGGTCGAGGAATCGAGAAACACCGCAGAAGGCATAATGTTGGAGCGGTGCGTCAACGCGAGGGCAGTGATGTCTCGACCCATCGGGCTTTGGTGCGCGGCAGCCGTATTCGAGGTTCCGAAGTCGATTGCCAGGTGCCATGCGTTGGTCATGAAAAGTACAGCTCCTGAATTACATGTTTTTAAGGCATAAGTAGCTTACACTGTAACGCCTTATCTGGCGCTTAATGTGTTGCTTGCAATGCCGATTGGAAAGAACCCAGCAGACGTTCGCGCGCCTCGTCTTCCGCCGCAGACAGCGGAGACATGGACATTTGCTGGAGTTCCGCGATTTGATTTTCAATTGCATCACGGACTTGCTCGATCGGCGTTTCGCGAGGCAATCTCACGGTTTCGGCGGGGTGGCCGGCTGTCACTGCGGCTCGAAGCAGCGGAAGAAGGCGCGAATCAGGGGTGGTTGCATACGTATTGCGGTAGCTGCGGTACAGCATGACGAAGTGCATTCCCGGCTGAGCCAGGGTCACCGACTGCACCCACCGCACGTGCTGGAGGTCTGGGTGGTTGGAGGCCAGGTCGTCCAACACATCCAGCATTCTTGCTGCGCGCTGAAGTACAGCGAAGTAGGTGATGTCGCCGGTGAGGAGGTGCACGAGCTCCGACACGCCGGAAGTTTCTACCATCCAGTTCACAAGTGCAGGCGCTCCGCCCTCGGCGGCGATGCTGCGCCCAGCAAACACACCGTATTCACCCATGACGTCCAGGAGATTGTCGCGGGTAGTTGCCGTGAAATTCGGCACGATCTGGGACGGATCTTCGGCCTCTAAAAGGTCAAGCAGCCCTTCTCGATCCAAATGCGCCAACATGCTTAACTGTCGAGCCACTTCGCCAGTGACCTTGCCCGTCAGTGCCGATTCGGCCATCAGACCCGAGAGCGGAATGGTGCGCTGCACCGTGCTCACCAGCTTCTTTTGAATACTGTCGGCGTGCTGGCGCGCGTGCTGCAGCGGATCGATAGGGCCGAAAGCACCGGAGCCGAAAGAATCCGCACGGGAAAGGATGCCCACTGTATTAAGGGGCGTCATACCCAACTGGGAAAGGAACTGCTTTTCGTCTTCGCGCGGCGCGGAGTCCGACAAAAAGACAAGGCAGTCGGCCCAACCACTTGCGCGGCGCGTATCCTGCTGCCCGTCGACGAGAACGCGTCGCGTGCGTTCTTCGTTTTCTACCGTCAGGGTGGCAGTACCAGGCGTATCGATCAGGGTGAGTTCTTCTAGCCGTCGGTTGGGCAGGAACTGGTCAATATAGTCGACTCGGTTAAGCGGTACCCCAAGGGCGTTCAACGGACCGTTGTTGAGCGGTACGCGGAGAACCTGCCCGTCGACAGTGTGAATCTCGGCGCGGGCGGGCGCGCCGCTGTGATACATGCTGACAGCCATGGTGCATTCCAGGGCACCGGTGGCGGCAATGAGATTCTCGGTAAGTGCATTAACCAGTGTGGACTTGCCGGACTTCAAACGACCAACAATGGCTACTCGCGGCGGGCGCGTAACCATGAGGCGCAGCTCATTGGCGCGGGCGGCGAGATCCGGTGAACCACCGGCTAAGGCATCCACCGCCTGCGTTAGCAGCAGGGTCAGGTCGGACACACGCTGGCTCAGGTGCGCAGAGGCCGACCGAATCTGATTCTCCTGGGTCATCTACGTCCCCTCCTTACATTCTGGCTGGTGCTGATACCGGTACGCCTTGTTGAGCAATTCGGGACCCCGACCGTGCCTTCAGAGTTTCCAGATGCTCGTCCAGCTCGCTAATGGTCTGATTGACGATATCCAGGTTCTTTTTTAACCGGGAGATTGTCTGTTTGCGCTGGGCTTCGGACTCGCGGGCGATCTTTTGGGCGGATTCGATCTTGCCCTGCAGGTTGCGCTGCTCGTGTCGGATGGCGGAACGATGACGCAGCAAGATCTCCGTCCTGCCCGTGGTAATGGTGATGTCGATCATGCGGTTGATGGACGTGCGAGTCGTCGCGATGGTCTCGCGCAACCAAGACAGCAGATACTGCTTACCGTTGCGCATCGCGCGATAGCCCATGTTCACGCCGATCCAGGCAGCCGCGGCAACTGGTGCGAAGGGGATAACCACCGTCAGTGCACCCGCACCCACCAGACCCATGGTCAGCATTGAGGGATCCACCAACCCCGTGGTCTTCTTTTCCACATCATGGCTCAGCGACTGCGGCGGAGCCATCGCGGCGAAGATTTGCTGCTGCACCTGGTCCACCATGTCCTGACGGCCTTGGAACAATTGGTTGGCGCGTGCCAGAACCTCGCCGACCATCGACATCACGGTTCGCTCCATGATTTGCCGCAGCTCGATCTCAATTTGGCTGGTAAAGACCTGCGGTTTACTGCGCAAAACGCGCATTCCTTCGGAGTTAATGCGGTTTGTCCAACGCGTCTTCACATCCGTCAGCGCCGCGTCCATTCCAGCGGAAACCTTGTTGCGGCTCAGCTGAATATCGCGCATGAAAAGCTGCTCCCACTCGCTGGTGGAATCGCGGAAAGCTTCCAGTCTGCGCTTTTCCACCTCGAGCTCCCCGACGGCGTCGCTTGTTTTGTCGTATAGCTTGATGTCGCGCTGGATGTCAGTCGTGATCGTCTGCATCGTGGACTTGGTGATCTCCAGCGCGGTGACGGTGCCGAGGTTGCCCGGCGAGTTCACATGATTGATGATCTGTTGACGCAGCTCAGCAATGCCGCACCGGCGTTCGATCTCTCTTCTTTTTTCTGGTGACGCCAATTCCGCCGCGTCCAATGCCCGCAACGAGGACACACCAATGACTGGGATATCCAGCCCCAAGTGCTCGGCGATAAGGCGTTGGTCATCGGCGACGATGGAACGCCAGCGGCGAACATTCTTGTCCGTCTTGGTGACTGCAACGATGACGCTTCCGACCTGCTCGCGTGCACGGCGCAAGATATCCATTTCTGGTGCGGTGATCGGAGTGGACGCATCGCAAACCATAAGCAACACGCCGGCGTTGCGGGCTTCAGTGAGGGAGGCTGCCACCGCATGCTCATCGAGTCCGCCTACGCCAGGGGTATCAATGATTGTCACTTTGCCCAGACCAGAGTAGGGAACTAGCAGCTCAGCGGCGCTCGGAAGAGAGGCTACTTCCTTACTATCTTTCGGAGCTTGGTTGATGGCATCAACGGCCTCCTGGGTTACCCAGTTCTTCAGCTCAGATGGGTCAATCGGATCATGTTTCGTGCCGCGTACAAGACGTGCCAGCACTGGTTGGTCGTCACCTTGGTCGGGTTCCGTGTGAATGCGAATTGGGGCGCTGGTCGTGGTAATGACGTCCACTGGAAGTAAATCGCGCCTGCCAACCAGGGCATTGACGAGGGAGGATTTGCCACGCTTGACCTCGCCGATGATAACGACGGCTGAGGTGCGGTACTTCGCATTGACGAGTCTTTGTACACGATCCGCAACATCGTGCATCTTGTATTTTCTGGCGATGGTGGCCCCGCGTTCGACGCTGGCCTGAGGTGAGCGGCCCGACGCGTTCAAGGTGGGGGTCACGGTAATAATCGCCTTTCTGCTTGGTGTGCAAATGCCATTCTAGTATGCCGACAAACTATGGCTTCGGGAATCTGCAAGGTTCGGGTTGTTTGTTATTACCCCCGAAATTACGTTTCGGATTCAATTGCAGGAAATGGTCGAAGAGCAGGGATAACAGTGGATTTGGGGTGAGGGGGCGTCCAGAACAAATACCCCCGCGGAACATCTGCCGGGGGTTGGCCATTCAATAACCGACAGGCAGCGAGAAAGAGCCTGAAGGATACTAAGAGCAACACTGCAAGCCACGCACCCGGCTACAGATACTGAAAGGAAACACACACAATGTCCAACGAGAACCTGAACAACGGCAACACCGGCAACAACAACGGCATGACCACCCCCGGCAACGCTGGCAGCGCGGAGCACTCCCTGGGCCGCTGGGACGTACTGGACGCTAACGGCAACATGGTTGAGGGCAACATCGTCGGTGCACAGGACACCAACGGTGACGGCGAGAAGGACACCTACCAGGTAGACATCAACGGCGACGGTCGCCCGGATGGCACGGTCTACGACAAGGACGGCGACAAGGTGACCGACCGCGCGGAGATGGACTACGACCAGGACGGTATCGTCGACACGGTCTACCAGGACATTGACGGTGACGGCGTGGTCGACCACGTGGAATCGGACACCACCAACGACGGCATGATGGACACCAAGGCAACCGACTACGACAGCGACGGTGCGACCGACAACGTGAAGTTTGACACCAACGCCGACGGAGAATACGACGTCACTGCTTACGACTACGACAGCGACGGCAAGGTTGACAGCGTTGGTTACGATACCGACGGCGACGGGATCTCCGACTACTCTGAGTATGACTCTGACGAGAATGGCATCATCGACGGCTCCTACGGTGAGGGTGCTCCGACCGCAGCACAGAAGGCCGTAGGCGACGACATCTGGAACTCCACGGGTGGCGCCGGCGCGCCGGCTGGTCAGACGCAAGCGCAGGGTGCAGCTCCGGAAGCGGCGGCAGCACCGGATGCAGCTGCTGCTCCGAAGGAAGAGGCGCCGAAGGAAGAGGCGCCGAAGGAAGAGGCACCGAAGGAAGATGCCCCTAAGGAAGAAGCACCGAAGGAGGCCTCCGAGGGCGACGCACCGGCAGACGCTGCAGGTGCAGCTGGTAGCTCCAACCTGCAGTCCACCGGCGCAGGCGAAACCGCTCCGGACGGCGGGGAGTACGTAGACCTGGATGGCGACGGCCTCTCTGACGGCATTACCTACGACAGCGACAACGACGGCAAGATCGACACTGTTGAGCTGGACACCGACGGCGACGACCAGGGTGACACTGTCTACGTAGACACCAATGCCGACGGTCGGGTCGACCAGGCGCACGAGGACATCGACAACGACGGCTTGACCGACGAGGCTCTGCTGGACAACGACTTCGACGGCATCGGCGACTCCAAGGTTCACGACTATGACAACGATGGCGTATACGAGTCCTCCGAGGACGTATACACCGAGGACGTTGCCCCGACCATCGATGACCTGCTCGGCGGCGGCGCAGACCAGCCGGCACCAGCTGGCGACGACAGCGCAGACCTGGCCTAAGACCTAGCCTGAGGAAATAGCTGGCGCCAGCCAGTTAGTCCGCAACAAGGCGGCGCAGTGCACCCCGCACTGTGTCGCCTTTTGTCGTGTACCAAAAATCTGGCATGGAACGGCGTATGTAGCTGCCGTAGCGTTTTGTTTCCAGGCGCTGATCCAGCACTGCTACCACACCGCGATCGTCGACCGAGCGCAGCAGTCGGCCAGCGCCCTGAGCCATGAGCAGAGCTGCGTGGTTCGCTGCAACCTCCATAAAGCCGCTGCCACCGCGTTGGTCGGCAGCTTCTTGCCGCGCCTGCTGAAGTGGATCGTCGGGTCGGGGGAAGGGGATGCGGTCGATGAGTACAAGGGAAAGCGACTTGCCCGGTACATCCACACCCTGCCACAGCCCTAGAGTGCCGAAGAGGCACGCTGACTGGTTCTTGCGGAATTTCTCCACCAACGTGGACATCGAATCCTCACCTTGCAGCAGGATGTCGTAGGGTACCACCGTGCGCAGCTGGTCGGCCATGTCTTCGGCAGCGCGCCTGGAGCTGAAAAGCCCCAGGGTGCGTCCGCCCGCGGCGTTGATGAGCTGGGCGGCTTCGTCTACGGAGGCATCGCTGGCGCCGTCGCGCCCCGGTGGTGGCAGATGCCGGGCGACGTAGAGAATGCCGTGGGTGCGGGCATCAAAGGGCGTGCCGGCATCTAGCGTGGCGGTGTTCTTGGGAAGTCCCCAGCGAGCCAGCATGGATGTGAACTTTCCTCCCAGAGCCAGCGTGGCCGAAGTGAGGATTACCGTGTTGCGGCCAAAAAGTCGTTGGCGCAGCAGGTCCGCTACGCTCAGCGGGGCAACGCGCACCACATGCTTTGGACCATGCGTGCCGGAATCAGCTGTGTACCAGACCACGTCCTCGCCGAGGAGATCCTCAGCGGTCGTGCTGTCCTCGCCCTGAGGATCATCAGTACCCTCGCCGACGCGAGAGGCATTGAGGATCCGCACGCACGTATCGTTGAGTTCCTCGGTCGCCACAATCACCGCCAGCCGTTCGGCGGCCTTTTGCGAATCATTCGCAAACTCGGATGCGGGAATGCCGCTGACCTGTCGGTTCGTTTTCCATGCCGCATCTCGCAGGGCTGCGAGCGGCACCTGTAGGTTCTCCGGCACCCCCGTCCAGCGCCCCTCGATGCCCGTACCGAAACGGTCGTTGCTTTTGGACGCCGCCGTCTCCGTCTTCAGCGCCTCAGTCCACCTGTCACCTGCTTCGGCCAGGGCATCCCCTGCGGCATCGGCACCGGACACTGTCAACTTCGCAGCGCGCTTCGCCAGCACGGCGATGGAGGTGGGGGAGAGTTCCGCTGTGGCGACGGAGGTAATACGGTCTTCTAGTTCGTGGGCTTCGTCCACGATGACGGTGTCGTGATCAGGCAACACGGGGGCGTCCACAAGAGCGTCAATCGCCAGCAAGGCGTGGTTGGTGACGACGATGTCGGCGTCTGCGGCGCGATTCCGGGCGCGCTCAGCAAAGCACTGTTCTCCAAAGGGACAACGAGTAGCACCGAGGCATTCGCGGGAGGAGACACTGACCTGGCGCCAAGCACGGTCGCTCACGCCTTGGGGAAGGTTATCGCGGTCGCCATCTTCAGTTTCTCCTGCCCATTCGTGCAGGCGGGCGACTTGCGCACCGGTGGCGGAGAGCTGCGAGGGATCCAGCAGGGATTCTTCGGCTTCCTCCACGCCGCTATCGGTCTGTGCATTGGAAACCTTGTTGAGGCACAAGTAGTTGCCACGCCCTTTTTGAATAGCGAACTCCAAAGGGCGGGGAAGCTCCGGTTCGAGAGCCTTAGCCAGGCGTGGCAGGTCACGTTCCACGAGCTGGCGCTGCAGAGCGATCGTCGCGGTGGAGACGATAACGGGGTACGCGGAATCCATGGCCGCGGCGATGCTGGGGATCAGATAGGCCAGGGACTTACCGGTACCGGTGCCGGCCTGCACCGCAAGGTGGTGTTCCTTGTCTATCGCATCGGCTACGGCGGTGGCCATTTTCTGCTGTCCGGGGCGCGGAGCCCCGCCGAGGTCGGCGACGGCGAGGCTCAGCAGGTCGAGGACGTTGGAGGTCATGCGAACCTTTAAGCCTTGATGTGGCGTACCTGCAGGGCGGGCTCGTCACGGGTGAGGGCAAGGCCTTCCCACGGCAGAGACACGAGTTGCTGGGCGCAATGGGCGCGGGACTCTTCCAAGGTGTGCAGCCCTTCCACCAGCTCGCCATCGTGAACCATCGGGATGGTTAATTGGGTGCTGTTAAGTCCATCGGCTTGGGGCAGTTCGCTACCCATGGGGAAGGTGACTTCCTCCACAGCAGTGCCGGACGGGCGGCTAAAACGTGCAGCGTCCTTCGCCCCGCCCAGGCTGGCCTTGCCGCGAGAGCGCTTGGCGACAGGCACTCCGTCGACCTCCACAAGCTTGTAGACCAATCCAGCGGTCGGTGCACCGGATCCCGTAACCACCGAGGTGCCGACGCCAAAGGAATCCACAGGCTCGCTGCGCAGCGCGGCAATGGAGAACTCATCCATGTCGGAGGACACAACGATCTTGGTGTTAGTTGCTCCAAGAGAATCCAGTTGGCGGCGCACGCGCCGGGTAAGCACACCGAGATCACCGGAATCGATGCGCACGGCGCCGAGCTCGGTGCCGGCTGCGGCGATGGCGTTGTCCACGCCTTGGGTGATGTCATAGGTATCTATCAGCAGGGTGGTGTCGGTGCCGAGTGCAGCGACCTGCGCTTTAAAGGCGGAAAGTTCGTCTGGCGTTCCGTCAGGGCGAGTGTGCAGCAGGGTCCACGCGTGCGCCGCAGTGCCGGAGGCAGGGATGCCATAACGCTGCGCAGCCTCCATGTTTGAGGTCGCCACAAAGCCAGCCAGGTAAGCAGCACGCGCGGAGGTGACCGCTGCGTATTCGTGGGTACGACGGGCGCCCATGTCGATAATCGGACGCTCGCCCGCGGCGGTGACCATGCGGGCAGCGGCACTTGCGACAGCGGAGTCCATATTCAGGATGGATAGGATTACCGTTTCCAGGATCACGCATTCGCCGAACGTTCCGCGCACCGTCAGTACAGGGGAGTGTGGGAAGTACAGTTCGCCTTCCCGGTAGCCATCAATGTGGCCGGAAAACCGGAAATTACGCAGATACTCCAGGGTTTCGTCCCGTAGGAAGTCAATTCGATCCAACTGTTGGTCGGTGAACACGAAGTCGCGTACCGCGCTGAGAACGCGAGCGGTACCTGCGATCACTCCATAGCGACGCTCGTTGGGTAGGCGTCGGGTGAAGACCTCGAAGGTACAGCTGCGGTTCACCGTGCCATCGAGGATGGCCGCCTCGAGCATGGTCAATTCGTACTTGTCCGTCAGTAGCGCGGAGGAGCGGGTGCGGGACCCCGTGGTTTCTGTGGTGTTATCGTTCACCCGCTCCATGCTAGTCCACGCTTGTCCACGGACCCGGCAGCGAAGATGACCAATGTGGGTACTCTGGGAACTATGACTTCTCCAGCTGCTCCCGCCGCTACGCCCGTAGCGGACAAATTGCCTGAGACACTAACGGAGCCCAACCTGCCGTGGATGTGCATTTGTTGGGACGATCCGGTGAACCTGATGAGCTATGTGACCTATGTCTTCCAGACGGTGCTGGGCTATTCGCGCAAGCGTGCCACCGAGCTGATGATGCAGGTGCACACCGAGGGGAAAGCCGTGGTGAGCTCCGGTGAACGGGACAAGGTTGAGGGGGACGTAAAGAAACTGCAGACCGCCGGGCTGTGGGCGACGATGCAGCGGGCGGACGGGTAGGCGTCAATAAGGAAGGAAGGAGCGAACATGCAGCCGTGGACGAAAAAGAATAGCTTGCTGCGCGGGACTCGTTTTCATACGCAGCTAGAGCCACTCGAACGCGAGATGCTAGGTGATTCGGCAGTGGCGGTTTCCGACAAGCTGATGGAGCGCGCTCGGACGGCGCCGAAGGACGAGCTGGCAGAGCTAACGGGCATGGCCAGCGGACATGCTGATGCGCCACGAGATCCGGGGTTGGCGCGGTTGCTGCCGAGCTTCTTCCGTGAGGGGGATGAAGAGGTCGAAGGGGATGCAGCCCTAACTCGTCAGCTGAACGAGACGGAAATCATCAAGTCGAAGCTGACGAACCTGCGCTTTGTGGTGGACTACCTGGGACCCAATGGTTCCGTAAATGTCTCGTTGACGCAGGATGAGGTTCAACCGTGGCTGAGTGCGATTAACGATATTCGCCTGTACCACTCGGCGCAGTTTGAGGAGTTCAAGAAGGACCTGATAGGCGAGGGCGAAAACTCCGACCAGGCAATGGCTGCGCAGAACTACCTGGATTGGCTGGGGTACCACCAAGACAATCTGCTTTCGGCGATGATGGGCGAACAATGAGTGTGGAACTCTTTGGCTGCACGCCCGGGCCCACAAATTCCTTAGCTGATGTAGCAGGCATTGGAGTGGGGCACGCCGTGTGCGAGGACGGTGCCGGCGATTCGGGCGTCACCATGATTGTTGCGCCGAAGTCCGCCACCGCCAGCGTTGATGTGCGGGGCGGTGGGCCGGGCACGCGGGAGACAGATCTTTTGGAGCCCCACAATACGGTGCAGGCCGTGCACGCTATTGGTCTTTGTGGTGGCTCTGCCTTTGGGCTTGACGCCCTCACGGGGGCGATGGCCGAATTAGAGCGCAGAGGAATTGGCTTCCCTGTGCTGGGGCCCGAGCACCCGGGCAAATTGGTGCCGATTGTGCCGGGCGCGGTGATTTTTGATCTGCTTCTGGGGCGCTGGGATTCTCGGCCGGATGCGGCTACGGGGGTTGTAGCGACGGCGGCGGCGCTGGAGGATGTGGTGACTGGCCGCGGAGCACAACGTAAAGTTATGCAGGCTGTGCAGGACGCGCAGGATGCACAAAATGGAAACGTCGGCGCGGGGCTGGGAGCCTCCGCGGGAGCGCTGAAGGGAGGCTTCGGGCAGGCCAGCGCAGTGTTGCCTGAGGGCACTGCGTTGGCGGGCACGACCGTGGCCGCGGGGGTTGTGGTGAACCCGCAGGGAGCTATCTTCGACCCCGCCACCGGCCTGCCGTGGGGAAGTGCTGCGGAACTGAACGGGGAGTTCGCCAGGTATGGGTTGGTCGATGGCCTGGTGGATGGTGAGCCGGTGGGGCCTGAGGGCGTCAATAGGCTAAAGAACAAGAATATGCTTGGCACGAAGATTACGGCTGACATGCTGGCGCCGAAGCTCAACACGACGATTGGTGTGGTGGCGACCGATGCGCCGCTGACGAAGGCGCAGGCGAAGAGGCTGGCACTGGTGGGGCATGACGGGATCGCGCGGGCTATACGGCCGGCGCACATGCCGATGGACGGCGATACGCTGTTTGTGATGGCGACAGCGGAGCACACAACCGTTGACGGCGTGGACGAAATTGGAATGAGCGTGCTCTCGGCGACGGCGGCGAATGTGGTGGAGCGGGCTATCGTGCACGCGGTGTTGGCAGCGGAGACGGCGTTCGGGGTGCAAAGTTGGTGCGACGTGGTTATGGGTAAGGAACGTGACTAAAATGATGGAACGCGCCGAGTTGGACGATGTGGTGACGCAGGCGAAAAACGCGCCGATTGGGGTTTTCGATTCCGGCGTGGGTGGGCTAACCGTGGCTCGAGCCATCGTGGACCAGCTACCGCACGAAAACCTGGTGTACATCGGCGACACAGCGAACTCGCCGTACGGGGATAAGCCGCTGGCGCGAGTCCGTGAGCTATCCATCGGGATTGCAGACACTTTAGCGGAACGTGGCTGCAAGATGATTGTGGTGGCGTGTAACTCTGCATCGTCAGCGTTTATCCGCGATGCACGGGAGAGGTATTCTGTGCCGGTGATCGAGGTGATCCTGCCTGCCGTGCGGCGAGCGGCAGCGGCGACCCGTAACGGCAAGATCGGTGTGATAGGAACACAGGCGACGGTAAACAGTATGTCTTACCAGGATCTTTTCTCGGCGATCCCGGGGGTGGAGGCGTATGCCCAGGCCTGCCCGCAGTTTGTGCCTTTTGTGGAGCGTGGCATAACCAGTGGGCGACAGTTGATGGGTCTGGCGGAGAACTACCTGGCGCCACTGAAGGCTAAGGGGGTGGATACGGTGGTGCTGGGGTGTACGCACTATCCGCTATTGACGGGAGTGGTGCAGTTGGTGATGGGGGACGACGTGACGCTGATTAACAGTGCTGAAGAAACAGCTAAGACCGTATATAGAACTTTGGCGGAGCGGAACTTGCTGGCGGACGAGAATCCTAGGCGTCAGGTTGAACTTTCCTTTGAATCAACGGGTGACCCGCAAAGGTTCGCGAAGCTGGCCGGGCGGTTTTTGGGGCCAGCAATTACTTCGGTATCGCAAATTCCAGAGATGGTGCGTTAGTAGAGGTAGCTATGGGAATTTTCGCAGCTTAGGGCATATGGGCGAGCTTGTGCTGTGATTCACTTTTATAAATATAGATTGACTGTGGGGTGAGGGGTAGTAGGCTTAAATATGTATGAGTGCTAACGGAGTTGAATTACGTTTCATTTTCCGGGTGTTCTGCTGAAACCTAGCTGAAAAATAGTTCAGGGTTGACCAAGTGCATTTCGTCTAACCCAGAGGGAAGTAAGGAATGGGTATGCGTTCTTCGAAACGTAAGTCCGGGTTGAAAAAGCAGTCCGTCAAGAGCGGTGCGGCGGTATCCGTCATCGCCCTGGCGCTGGGAGGCTTCGCGATCATGCCGGGGGCATGCGCGCGAGCAACAGTGCGATCCAGCCAGAACTGATGGCTGAAAACGTTCCCTACGCTGGTGGAATTCGTGGCGCCGATGGCAACGGGGCCATCGAGCCTGCGCAGCAGTTGGCCTCCGATATCGGTTCCGGCAGCTGTACGGTCAGTTTCAGTGGCCAGCAGGGAAGTAAAGGCGGCTTTAGTTTCGCTATCTTGGAACCGGCTAAGAGTTCCCCTAACAAGCGAGAATTTGGCGTAAACGTCAAAATGAACGGTTCTAAGGATAGAACTTGGCGCGACTTTTTCGTTAGCGGCAGTAATGGCAATCCTCCGGTGAATCTTCATGAGGTTGCTTCGGCGGCGCCGGGCGATAAAGTCGCTGGTGAGAGTGTCACCGATTCGAGCTCTTCAACGATGAATATTCATCGCCCGGGAGCGCGCGCCCCTATTACTGCACTTATTGAATCTGATTTAAACGGTGACGACATAGTCGCAGCTGCTTCTGAGAGCGGTGTGTCCTATGGTTGGAAAGATTCCTACACGCAGGACAATGACGACGCTACCAAGCAGATTTTCCGTAACTCCAACGCTGAAGTCTCGTTCAACCCATGGCCTAGTGAGAACGATAACTGTTCTGCGATCTCAGTTGACTGGGTCCCGAAGGAAAAGCTCGTCATTCGTCCTGGTGAGGAGCTCAAGGTCGGTCATATTAACGCTGATGCCAACTCCATGCCTCGTATGGTGGCGGAAGCTTATGATGCACAGGGAAAGTACATCGGTTCGAGCAACACCACCGCCTCTGGTGGCGAGCAGAAGCTGCGCATCGACGACAACGGCGACATCTTCTATACAGTGCCGAAGTACAAGGGCACGAAGCTGTCCTCGCAGCAGGGCACTCGATTCAGTGTGTTGGCTCAACCACGTACGGTTCAGCAGTTGCGTGACGCGATTCCTACTGATGATTTTGGTCAGGTCTTCGAGGAGTCCAATGGCCCAGAGCGCTACAGCAAACCCAACGTCATTTCGGGCCACCAGTGGAGCTTGGACGATACGCAGTTCCATGATCCGGAGTACAACCCTGCGCAGCAGACCATACTTTCGGGTGTTGATAGCGAAAGCGGTCCCGTTGCAACGGGACCACAGTCGGTGACCTTCCAGCAGACTGGTGACAAGATTGCGGATCTGATGAAGTCCCGCGATGAGGGCGGCGTTGAAGCCGAAGTCAAGCTGGATAACCGATACGTCTACACCGGCTGGAAAGCCACCCTGGACCCAAACACTCACGAGGTTACGGTAACTGCCCCGCCGAACCCCGCCCCGGGCACTTTCGCGCAGCCGCGCGTCATCGTGACGTACACGAACGGCTCCCAGGACATTATTCCGCTGCTCGTTGTTGTTGACCCGAACAATACCCAAGTTACAAACCTCACTGGCCCGGGCTTGGTACAGGGCGCAGCCGGTAAGCCGATGACCGGAAGCATTGACTTTGCGCCTGCTATGGAAGGTCATGACCCGGTCAAGCCAACCAGCTTTGACGTTGATCCGGATACCGTTCCGGACGGCTGGAAGGTTGAGGTCAAGGACGACGGCACAATTACGGTGACTGCCACCTCACCTGAGGATGCCGCGAATAACTCCAAGATCACCCCGAAGATTACAGCGCATTACCCAGACGGAACCACGGATACGGTAGAGGCCACCTTCCAGGTCACCAACAACGTCAAGGTTCCGGACTACACCGCTGTGACCGGCAAGGCGAAGGAAGAAGTCAAACTTCAGCCTGCCATGCCCAAGATCGGCCTGGGCGGCAATGCCGATGACGAAGAGCCGAACCGCTACACCTTCCCCGATGGTTCTTTGGAATACAAGACCGGTGACTGGACCGTCACCATTGACGAGAACACTGGCGAGCTGACCTCTACCATCCCGGACAACGCACTTCCGGGCGCTCAGATCACCGTTCCGGTCAAGGTCTATTACAAGAGCGGCGCGAACCCGCAGATCACCACCGGTGCAATCAACGTTATTGGTGATGGCACCGGCGAAGATGCTGCCTCATACCCGCCGCAGGTAACGAAGGCCGGCGCACCGGTGAGCTCGGAGATTAAGACGCAGTTGTCCGATCCGAAGCTTGGAAAATACAAGTTGCCGGATAAGCTGCCACCGAACTGGACATTCTCCATCGACGAGAACGGCACCGTCACTGCCACCCCGGATGAGAGTGTTCCCAACGGATCGACTGTGTCCATTCCCGTGGAGGTCACCTACCCGGACGGTTCCACCGCAAAGGTCCCGGCTGACTTCACAGTCGTGGATTCCTATTCGAGCGCTAACAGCCCGTCGTACCCGACGGTGACTGGTAAGCCAGGAACGTCCGTTACGAGCACCGTCAACCGCGCGCACCTGAGTGATGCTGCCGAACCTAAGTTCTCCATCATCACTGACCCGAACGATCCTTCTTACGTTGCGCCTCCGCGTAACCTGAAGTGGGAGGACGTCAAGATCGACCCGGATACCGGTGACATCATCACCCCGATTGGCCCGAATGCCCTGCCGGGTTCCTCGGCCGACATCCCAGTCCGCGTCACGTACAAGGACGGCTCCTCGAACACCACCATCGCTACCGTTGTGGTGGTTGCAAGGCAGAACCAGGTGCACGAGCCACAATACAGGTTGCAGACCACCACTCCGGGCCAGGCAGTTGACTCTCTCATTACCGATGAGACGAAGGTTCCCGAGCGCGACCTCGATGCTGACCCATCGAAGCGTTACAGCGTTCCGGAGGACGTTTCCGGCTGGAAGGTCACGGTAGATGAAAACGGTAAGGTGACGGCCACGGCTCCTGAGAACGCTAAGCCGGGCGACGGCGTCGACGTTCCGGTCACGGTGACGTACCTCGATGGATCCACCGACACTGTCATGGCGCCTTTCACGGTGAAGTCCCAGCAGAAGGATATTAACGAGCCGGTCTACCAGGTGGAGTCCACCAAGCCTGGTACTGAGGTCAAGCGCCCCATCAACTTGAACAACGCGCCGGATAAGTCGACCTTCTCCTTCGGAGATAACGAAGACGGCAACCCCAAGACCGAGACCACGGTTGACGGCTGGACTTACAAGGTTGATCCGCGCACAGGTGAGGTGGCAGTAACGCCGCCGGCTGATGCGAAGCCAGGCGACAAGCACATCCACAATGTGACAGTCACCTATCCGGACGGTTCCACCGATCAGATTCCTGTTGGCACCGTGGTTAATCTAACGAATAACTACGAGGCTGAGCCGTCTTACCCGGCGGCAACCATCTATCCGGGTGATACGGTGACCGCTCCGCTGGATCTGAACTTGGCTGAGGGCATCCAGCTCGCAGCACCGGAGAAGAAGCCATTCCGCATCAATCCGACGGACAGCATGGAGCTGACCGGCAAGTTGAATGATGCTGGTAACCCGACCTATTTCTACACGACCGCAAACGGCAAGTGGATTGTTGGCCTTGACAAGGATGGCAACGTCGTCGCTACGGCCCCGGAGACCGCAAAGCCAGGCGATCTGGTTGACGTTCCGGTTATCGTGACGTATTCGGACGGTTCAAAGGACACTGTCACTGCGCCGATCAACGTCAAGGAAGCTCCGACCCGCGAGGTTCCGTTCGATGTCGAGTACAAGTACGACGACACGGTCCCGCAGGGCACCTACAAGGTGGAGAAGGAAGGCGAGCCGGGTGCTGAGTCCCAGACTCGCGATGGCGAGTGGAAGCAAACCAAGGCACCGGTCAACGAGATCGTCGTCATCGGCACTAAGCCTGCCAAGGCTTCCGATGAAATGACCTGGACCATGCAGACTGGTTTCGACACCATTACTCGTCCGAACCCGCAGCTGAAGCCGGGTGAGGTCAAGGTTGTCCAGGAGGGCGAGCCAGGCGAGCGCACCATTTCGGTGAAGTTCGATGCAACTATCGAGCAAGGTGGTGTTCCGAATGTGAAGACTACCTCCGACACCGTCACCAAGGACCCGAAGCCACGCATCGTGGAATACGGTCCAGGCCTTGAAGATCAGGAACTGACCTTCACCGACAAGAACCGCATCCCGTTCGAGACCGAGATCGTCTATGACTCGACGCTGAAGGCCGGCGAACAGGTTGTGGCCCAGAAGGGTGCAGAAGGCGAAGAGACCGTCACGACAACGCAGAAGCTTGTCGACGGCAAGCCGTCCGGCGATCCGGTCGTCACCAAGGAACAGACCAAGGCGCCGGTCAAGCAGATCATCCGCGTGGGTGGCAAGACCGAGGGTCAGACCTCCAACTCGGTTGAGACCGAGGTTCCGTTCGGCGTGAAGATTGAGTACGACCCGACGATTCCTGCAGGCGAGTCCAAGGTGGTTACTGAGGGCAAGCCGGGTAAAAAGACCATCACCGTGACCCAGAAGGTCACCAACTCCAACCCGGATGGCGAGGCCACCGTGGAGGAGAAGGTTACCGAGCAGCCGGTGGACCAGGTCATCAAGGTCGGCACCAAGCAGGCTACTGCCACCGATAAGGTGGAGTGGACCGAACCGATTCCATTCAGCACCACCGTACGCCCGAACCCGGATCTCGCTCCTGGCGAAACCAAGGTGGTTCAGGAAGGCAAGAATGGTGAGGCGTCTTACACGGCTACCTTTACCGGTACGAACGGTGAGGCGAACGTCACTGAGTCGAAGGCTCGTACTGAACCAGTCGAGCGCATCGTCGAGTACGGCCCGCAGGCCGAGGACACCACCGTGGTGACCAAGACCGAGAAGCCTGTCCCGTTCGAGACCGAAATCGTCTTTGATGATTCTTTGAAGGCGGGCGAGCAGGTCGTCGATAAGCAAGGCGAACTCGGTGCCGAGGTTGAGACCTCCACTCAGAAGATTGTGGACGGCAAGCCATCTGGCGAGCCGACCGTAACCACTGAGCGCACTAAGGAGCCGACCAACGCGGTCATCCGTGTGGGAACCAAGACCACTGGTGAAAATGTGACCGAGTCTGAGGTTGCAGTTCCGTTCGAGACCGAGATTCAGTTCGACGATTCCCTGCCTGCTGGCACCCAGGAGACCGTCCAGGAGGGCAAGCCGGGCAAGGATAAGGTCACCACGACCCAGACCATCGAGAATTCGAAGGTTACGGGAACAAAGACCACGACTGAACGTGTTGAGGAGCCGGTTAAGAAGATCATCAAGGTCGGCACCAAGGGTGAGACCACCTCTAAGACCGTTGAGTGGACTGAAAGCACCCCGTTCGAGGTTGAGGTTCGCGAGAATCCTGAGCTCAAGGCCGGTGAGACGAAGGTTGTTCAGGAGGGCAAGCCGGGCGAGGTCAAGCACACCGTCACGGTGACTTCCGACAACGGCGAGATCACCACGGACGACTCGACTGAGACCGTCAGCGAGCCGACCAAGCAGATCATCGAGGTTGGTACCGCACCTTCCCAGACTGAGCTGAGCGATAAGCACACCGAGCAGCTGCCGTTTGAGACGCTCATTGAGGTTGATCCGAACCTCGAGGCCGGCAAGGTCATTGAGGACCAGGCAGGTTCCTTCGGTGAGAAGGAAGTAACCAAGGTTTGGAAGCTGAAGGATGGTGTAGCCGTAGGCGACCCGGAGACGACTGAGAACGTCAACAAGGAGCCGACCCCGCGTAAGCTGCGTGTTGGTAGCAAGGTTGTAACCGAGACCGTCACCGAGACTCAAGAAGTTCCAGTCGAAATCGATCGCGGCTTCTATGGCGTAGAGCTGACCGAACCTGGTGTTCCGGCTTCTCAGGACATCAAGGACGGTACTGAGGGCAACACCTATGAAATCGGCGAACTCCCAGCTGGTTGGACTGCAACCGTGGACGACAACGGCACGGTAACGGCCACGCCACCTGCCGACGCTAAGTCTGGCGCCTACGCCGAGATTCCGGTGACAATCACCCCGAAGGACGGAAAGCCGTACACCGCACGTGCAGTGTTCATCGTCAAGGAGAACCAGCCGGTTGATCCGACTGAGCCGACCGATCCTGAGGTCATCCCGGCACCGACGTACAACCCGGCTGTGATCAAGGCTGGCGACACCCAGAAGGTCGATATCAACTACGGCCACACCGATGGCAACACCTACGGGTTGGGTGCCGTGCCGGCTGGCTGGGGCGTCGAGATTGATCCGTCGACGGGTGAGCTGTCGGTTACCCCTCCTGCGGATACCCCGAGCGGTACCATCCAGGAGATTCCGGTAACCGTTACTACCAAGGACGGCAAGACCTTCAACGTCAAGACCGTCATCGGCGTCATAAGTGACAACTGTGGTTGCAAGCCGGTTGAGCCAAACGATCCAACGGAGCCGACGGATCCGACCAAGCCCACGGACCCGACCAAGCCGACGAACCCGACGGACCCGACCAAGCCGACGGACCCGACCAAGCCGACGGACCCGACGGACCCGACCAAGCCCACGGACCCGACGGATCCGACCAAGCCGGTTGATCCGGAAGATCCCTCTGGCTCCGACGTTCCGTCCGGTTCGGATAATTTCTGGCCGTACTTGCCGGGCATCGTAGGCTCTTTGGCCCTCGGCGGCCTGGTCGGTAGCCACGGTTCCAACGGTGGTGCCCCGAGCGGCTCTACCTCGGGTGACCGCACTCCGGGCGTCCTGGGTAACACCCCGGGCGAGCAGAAGCCAGGTACCCCGAACAAGCCGAACAAGCCGGGCACCAGCACGCCGAAGTCCAAGGGCGGAAAGACTACCGTCACTACGGACAAGGCCGGTTCTGGTAAATCCAGCAGCAACGGAAACTCCGGCACCGGTTCCATGGATCGCGCCCAGATCGAAGCTCAGAAGCAGGCCAACCGCCCGCAGATGAGCACCCTCGCATCCACGGGCGCGAACGTGATCGGCGTGTTCGCAGTCGGACTGGCACTGATTCTCGGCGCTATCCCGCTGCTGCGTCACCGCCGCCGCGACGAAGAGGCATAAACGCCTCCTAGCGAGGGCACTTGAGTGACACTTGTCACGAAGGGCGATCACCGACACCACGGTGGTCGCCCTTTTCCCGCATTTACCACCGCTTCGTGGCACAATTGCAATTTATGGAGTTGGTAGTGCTGGGATGTTCCGGAAGCGTCGAAGGGCCCGATAGCGCAGCGTCGGGCTACATAATCCGCAACACAACACCCAACGCTGAGGCCAACAGCGCGAACACCAACCCCGGGACAATAACCAGCGAAGGCACCAGCGAAGGCGGCGACCTCCTTCTCGACTGTGGCCCCGGCGTACTCAGTGCAATGCAACGCGCCGAAGGGATTGACCCCTCCGCCTGCCACGTCGCCTTTAGCCACATGCACGCCGACCATTGCCTAGACTTCCCCTCGTTGCTGGTCTGGCGCCGATTCCACCCCACCGCGCCCGCCCCACACCGCCACCAGCTGCTGGGCCCCACCATTGCCCGCCGTCACCTCTCCGCCGCCGGTGCCGACGCACCCGACCAGCCCGACGACTTCACCGATACCTTCGACATCAACGTTTACAAGGTAGGCGAGGGTCTTTTTGACGCCACCACGTACCCAGCCCACCCCATCGGTCCCTTCACCTTGTACGCCGCCACCGCCGTACACCCCACAGAGGCCTACCTGCTGCGCGTGGAGGACAACGCGGGGCACTCCCTGGTCTACTCCGGGGACACTGCCTGGACTGACAACCTGGCCCACATCGCAGCGGGAGCGGATGTATTTCTGTGCGAAGCCACGTGGGGAGAGAACTCCGAAGGGCAGCCCACCGGCATGCATATCTCCGGCGAAGATGCAGGCCGTGCCGCCCAGACCGCTGGTGCGGGCAAACTGGTGCTCACCCACATCCCGCCGTGGGGAGACACAGACGCAGCCGTGCGTGGCGCGGCCCGCCACTACGGCGGGGAGATCCTGGTCGCTCGCCCGGGTATGCGCTTGACCATCGGCGAGTAGCGTGTCTGGGAAGGCTAGTAAACTTAAGCCCCATGACTAAGACCAACGAAGATAAGCCCACCACAAGCAACTTCACCCGCGCTGACGGTCGCGCCACCAATGAACTTCGCCCGGTGCGCATCACTCGCGGATTCACCAGCAACCCCGCAGGTAGCGTGTTGGTGGAATTTGGCAACACCCGCGTGATGTGCACCGCCAGCGTCGAGGAAGGCGTGCCACGCTTCAAGAAAGACTCGGGCGAGGGCTGGCTGACCGCCGAGTACGCCATGCTGCCGGCCTCTACCCACGAGCGTATGCCCCGCGAGTCCATGAAGGGCAAAGTCAAGGGACGTACCCAGGAAATCTCCCGCCTTGTCGGCCGTGCACTACGCGCCGCCGTGGATCTGAAGGAGCTGGGAGAAAACACAGTCAATATCGACTGCGATGTTCTGCAGGCCGACGGTGGTACTCGCACCGCAGCCATCACTGGCGCATATGTGGCGCTGGCTGATGCTTTGGCGGTGTTGCAAGCGAGGGGCGTCGTACCCGGGCAACCGCTTCGCGCACCTGTCGCGGCAGTCTCCGTGGGCATCATCGACGGTGTGCCGTGCCTCGACTTGCCGTACGAGGAAGACTCGCGGGCGGACGTGGATATGAATGTGGCAATGACGGCCGAGGGGCGCTTCGTGGAAATCCAGGGAACCGGCGAGAACGCGGAGTTTACTCGCGAGGAGCTAAATACCCTCCTTGACCTGGCCGAGGGCGGTCTGCGCGAACTCATTGAGGCGCAGCGAGCTGCGCTGGCGCAGGAGCTCTAAGGAATTGCTCTAAAGGATACGACAAGCGACAGGGGAGGAGTAGCCATGCGAGTACTGGTTGCCTCAAGGAATAAAAAGAAGCTGGCCGAGCTGAACCGCATGCTGGAAGCGGCAAACGTAACCGGCGTCGAACTAGTGGGGCTGGGTGATGTGCCGGAATACCCAGAGACCCCGGAGACCGGCGCGACGTTCGCGGACAACGCGCGAATCAAGACTAACGACGGCGTGCGGCACGCGGGCCTGCCAACCATCGCGGATGATTCCGGGCTGGCCGTGGATGCGCTCAATGGGATGCCAGGAGTGCTGAGCGCCCGCTGGTCCGGTGGTCATGGCGACGACAAAGCAAACAATGACCTTCTGTTGGCGCATATGGGCGATGTGCCGGACGAGCGGCGCGGGGCGCATTTCGTATCCGCCTGCATGCTGCAACTACCCGCTGAAGTGGCGGCCGAGCGTGGCATGGAGACCGAATACGCTGTGGAAGGTCGCTGGTACGGGCGCGTGCTGCGCGCCGAGCAGGGTGAGGGTGGTTTCGGCTATGACCCGTTGTTCGCACCCGACGAGTTGCCAGTGGGCCAGGAACAAGAGCTAGCGGGCAAGTCTGCGGGCGAACTAACGGCGGAGCAGAAGGATGCGGTTTCCCACCGCGGTAAAGCCCTGCGTCAACTGGTGGAAATCCTGGCGCAACTAGCGGATTAAAGTTCCGCAAAGATGTAGCCTCGCCCGTCACGGAAGCGGGGTTAAGCCACGTATGATGGGGCAAGGCACAAGCCCGAACAACTAACTAGTGAAAGGACTCCTCCGCGTGACCGCCCCCGGCACTGACAGCGACCAGGCCACCTTCAGCCCCACCAGCCCCAGCGGCATTGTGGCCGGATCGCAAGCTGACCTCAGTTGGCTGGAGGACGTCTACAAATTCTTCCACCAGCACCCTGAGCTCTCGGGCGCAGAGGAAGTGACCGCACAGACGATCGCCAAGGAATTGGAAGCCTTCCCGAACTGGGAGATCACAACCAAAATCGGCGGCTACGGCATCACCGCTGTGCTGGAAAACGGCGAAGGGCCGACGGTGCTGATGCGCGCCGATTTCGATGGCCTGCCCGTAGCGGAGAAAACCGGCGTGGACTATGCCTCCACTTATTCGCAGCTCAACGCCTCCGGTGAGCGCGTGGCCACCATGCACGCCTGTGGCCACGACCAGCACACCACCAGCCTTTTAGGGGCCATGCGCATTCTCGACGAAGAACGCGCACACTGGTCCGGTACGGTCGTGGCACTGTTCCAACCGGCGGAAGAGGCGTCAATCGGTGCGCACAAGATGGTCTCCGACGGTTTGGGGCGCATCATTCCCCGCCCCGATGTATGCCTGGCACAGCACATTGTGGCCGGGCCAGCGGGGCATGTGTACTCCGCGCCGGGGCCGGTGATGACTTCCTCCACCACTATCGAAATCACTCTCTATGGCCGCGGCGCGCATGCTTCCATGCCGCACCGATCTGTGGATCCGGTGGTGCTGGCGGCGTCGACAGTGATGAAGCTGCAGACGATTGTTTCCCGCGAGGTTCCACCGAATAAATTCGCTGTGATCACCGTCGCCTCGGTGGAAGCTGGCAAGGCAAATAACGTGATCCCGGATTCCGCGAAAATCTCCCTTTCCTGCCGCTTCTACGACGAGGAGCTGCGCCAAAAGTGCGTGGATGCGATCAAGCGCGTGGTACGCGCCGAGGCCATGGGAGCCGGCGCCGACCGCGAGCCGGATTTCAAATTCGTCGGCCTGCTTGGCGCTACCGACAACGCCCCCGAGGTCTATGACGTCGTCCGCCCCCACTTCGACAGCTCCTTCGGCGAGGATTCCCTAGAGATGGAGCCCTGGACCGCCTCCGAGGACTTCTCCGTGATCCCGAAGTCCTTTGGCTGCCCCTACATGCTGTGGACCATCGGCATTACCCCACGCCGCCAGTGGCAGCGTGCCGAGGCCGCTGGGCGGTTGGATATCGACATCCCAACCAACCACAACCCGGGTTTCCTGCCGGACCTTTCCACCCTCCAAGTCTCTACGCGCGCGGCTGCGATCGCGATCCTGGCGTGCCTGCAATCCGAGTGGGAGAAGCCGGAGGCCGAGCCACACGCCATGGGTGCGCCCGTGCCTACCGATGAGGAGATCGACGCAGTCGCCGTGGAGACCTCGCTGGTCGAGTAGCCGCGCATTGCGTTGGGTACGCACCGTACCGCGCAGCATGCACCCGGAAGCTAGTCCAGCTGGAAAGCGGCCTTAACTTCCTCGCGGCGCTTCTTCTCCACGACGAAGCTCAGGAAAGGTACCACGCCCGCGAGCATTGTGGTCAGCCACTTCGTGGGCTCCCAGCGGGCCTTCGTGCCCAGATCCAGGCAGCAGATCACGTAGATCATAAACACCACGCCATGCGCCGGACCGATATAGCTGAACCACTCCGGGGTGTTGTCATTGCCCAGGACAAGGTACTTAAAGATCATCTCGGCCACCAGAATCAGCAGCCAGATACCGGTCACGACCGCCGCCACGGAGTACACCTTCAGCGACTTCGCCACCCGCGCGCGACGCTCCGGGTGAATCGCCGTCGTCTGCTCGTTGCTCATTGCTTAGCGTCCCTCTTTCTTTGCTTCTTGTTCGTTACTGTCGCTGCCGTCACTACCGGCATTGCCCTCGTACGCCCCGTTGTGTGACGCCCTCATACGCGCCTGCTTACGCCTATCATCCACGAAGACGTCTTCGGCTCCTTCAGCCTGCAGGAAGTCCTGCGGTACCTCGGTGATTTCATCAGTCGGCTGAGTAGGAGCAGCAGGGGAGATGTCGCCCTGCAGCCGCTCCTTTTCGTATTGGATGTACTTGCGGTACGCCACGACGAAGAAGATGCCAAAGATTGGCCACTGGATGGCATATCCCAAGTTCTGGAAGCTACCGCCATTAGATTGCCAACGGCTCCACTGCCACCACGCCAGCAGCAAGGTGGCGATCACCGCGAGCACTAGGAAGATGATTTGAATAATGCGAACGCGCAGCGGAAACGGGTGAGTTGTTTCGTCTACCTCGGAGTGTTCGTTCACAGAGCCACATTCTACCCGTCAGGGCTGTGCCACCTAATCCATTTAATCCACCTAATTTCTTTTTATGCTGGCTCGCTTGCTAGCATAAAAGGGGAAGCGCGGTTATCCGCGTTCTTTTTGCGCCTGTGGCGGAATTGGCAGACGCGCTGGATTTAGGTTCCAGTGTCTTATGACGTGGGAGTTCAAGTCTCCCCAGGCGCACAAACTCTTACAGCCCCGCTTGACTGAACTGGCCCCCGAAAGTTGGACTGGTTTAATTCTAGGCGGTTAGGGCTTCAAGGGTCTGATTCCGATATTGCATCGGGGTCAGGCCCTTGAGTCGTTGTTGGACGCGTTCGGTGTTGTACCACCC
>NZ_JBWJFG010000013.1:0-40156 GCF_056388495.1 Corynebacterium sp. TUM25020
CATGCCTTGCTCAAATAGTTCAACCAACTGCTCGCGCTGATGCTCACTTAGCGAACTTCGTGCTCTCAATGAAAACTACTCCCCACTAGTCGGTAACTGATTTCTCAGTCCAACTAATGGGGAGCAGTTCAGACATAGCGGGGCTGTGTTCATTTCCGACTTATTTGCGCCCGCTAGTACAAGGGGAGTGCGGTCGCATGTGCGAATGATCGCGCGTTAGAGCTCCTTGGCGATGCGTGCGACGTGGCCGGTGGCCTTCACGTTGTACTTCGCCACGGCGATCTTGCCTTCCTCGTCGATGACGAACGTGGAGCGGATCACGCCCTGAACAACCTTCCCGTAGTTCTTCTTCTCTCCAAATGCGCCATAGGCTTTCATGACGGACTTGTCGGCGTCGGACAGAAGGGGGAAGGTCAGCTCGTACTTATCGCGGAACTTCTCCAGGGCTTCTACCTTGTCGGGAGAAATGCCGACGACGTCGACGCCCTGGCCGTTGAGCTCGGTGAGGGAATCGCGGAAATCACAGGCCTCGGTGGTGCAGCCGGGAGTATCAGCCTTGGGGTAGAAGTACACGATCACCTTGCGGCCCGCGTAGTCCGCCAGGCGCACGTTTTCGCCGGAATCGCTGGTCAGAGAAAACTCCGGAGCCTTGTCGCCGACCTGCAGGCGGGTGGGTTGGTTTGCGGTGGAATTGCTGTTCTCAGTCATGCACCCCACCCTAGCGAAAGCGCTGACGGGCTGGATCATTTACAATGTTCAGGTAGCAATTAAACGTTCGAATAAGGGAGAAACTTCCGTGGCCCGTAGCATCGATGCCATCCAGCGCGACATTGAACGCACCCGCAGCCAGCTGGGACGGACGCTGGAGGAGCTGTCCGTCCGTGCAGATCCGAAGAACCTGGCGGATGACGCTCGCGGCCAGGCCGTGAACACCCTCAAGGAGCCGAAGGTGCAGATGATCATCGGTGGCGTTGTCGCCGGTGTTGCACTGCTGACCGCATTGGCGATCGGCTCCAAGCGCAAGGAAAAGAAGCAGATCAAGGAAATCCAGCGCCTGCTGGCTGCAACCCGCTAAGCGGGTAGCGTTGCAAAGTCTGGCGCTGCCCAGCCCTAAGAAGCTGGCCACGCTTGGTCTGCTGACCATATTTTCGATCGGCGCAGGTTTCGCCTGCGAAGCGGTGGGGGTTCCTGCCGCGTGGATTTTTTCTTTCCTGATCGTCTTCGGCATTTATGCCATTTTCAGCGACCGGCAGGTCAGCCCGCCCAAGAAGGCGATGATCCCCTCCCAGGTGATCATCGCCCTTTTGTGTTCCTCGCCTCTGACCACCATCAACGTCGGCACCATTGCCTCTTATGCCGGACCCACCGCCATGTCGCTGGTGGTTACGCTGGCGGTGTGCCTATTGGCCTCTTGGCTGTTGGTGCGCATTCACCGGGTCGGCCCGGCTACCTCCGTCCTGGCCACGCTCGCAGGCGGGGCCAGCGCGATGGTGATGCTCTCCCGCGAGCTGAATGCGGACACACGCTTTGTCACCCTGACGCAATACCTTCGCGTATCCATTATCGTCTTGACCCTGCCCGGGCTGGTCACCCTGCTTTCCCAAGTCGGGGGCGACGAAGCAGACGCGGCGGAGGGGGCGTCAACAGGAAAAGAAAGCCTCCTCGACGGCCTACAGACGAACTGGCAAGGCGTGGTCGGTGCGGTGGTCGTGGGGCTGACTGTGTGGGCGTTTACGCGCCTGACTGCCCGCTGGTTCAGTATTAGTTCGCCGTACCTGCTGCTCAGCATTGCTTTCGCCATGATTGGCGTGATGGTCTTCAGCGTGCCGCACGAGTTCATTGCGCCGAACGGGCTGCTGGAGAAGCTGGCCTATGCGCTCGTCGGCGTGCAGGCCGGTGGCACTCTGACAAAGGGCGCGCTACGGCAGTTCGTGAAGGCTCTGCCCGTCATTCTGGGGGTGATCGCCCTGATGATCGCCAGCTCTATCGGCACGGCCTTCGCCATCGCGGGACTATGGGACTTCAAGGTTTTGGACGCCTACCTGGCCACCGTGCCTGGCGGCATCTACGCAGTCCTCGCATTCGCGCACGACGCGGGCAGCCAGCCGATCGTCACGGTCATTCAAGTAATGCGCATGATCGCCATGTTGGTGGTGGGCGCCTACGCGCCGCAGATCATTCGGCTGGTGTTTGGCCCGGGCGCGGCAGACGGGCGGCCGGAGCCGCGTGAGACGCAGCGCCAGGGGTAGTAACTCCTAGGAACCTAGTGGTTAGCGCTGGGCGGGGGAGAGTGAGGCGGCGTCCGCAAGAATTTCCATAGACCGCAGGGATTCCGCGGTCGACGGCGACTGCAGCGAGACCATGAGCTCGTCGGCTTGGGCGTGAGTGCGGAACTCCTCGAGGTAACGGCGGACGACATCGCGTGTGCCGACGGCGGAGTAGCGCAACATATCCAGGATCTGCTGGCCGGCGGGGGAATCAATGAGCATGTCCAGTTCCGCTTCCGATAGGCTGCGGCCACGACCCGCCATGATGCGCACGCGGTTGCGGCAGACCTGGCGCCACTGCTCATCGGCCTCTTCTTGGGAATCGGCGGCGGTGACGTTTACTGCGGCGATGACATAAGGCTCCGGGTGGCGTTCCGAGGGCTGGTAGTTGTCTCGGTAGACCTGCACGGCCTGCGTGAGAGCGGCGGGCGCAAAATGGCTGGCGAAGCTGTAAGGCAGGCCCAGGTGTGCAGCTAGCTGTGCGCCGAATAGGGAGGAACCCAGGATGTACAGTGGCACATTAGTGCCCATGCCGGGGACGGCTACAACACCGGGGATCTTGGACTCGCCGTTGAGGTAGCCGTTGAGTTCGGCGACGTCTTGCGGGAAGGTCTCCGCCGCGGAAGGCTCGCGGCGCAGGGCACGGAGGGTCATTTGGTCGGTGCCGGGGGCGCGGCCGAGGCCGAGATCAATGCGGCCCGGGTGGAGCTCTGCGAGGGTGCCGAACTGCTCGGCGATGACGAGCGGGGCGTGGTTCGGGAGCATGACGCCACCGGCGCCCAAGTTAATCGTGGAGGTCTTAGCCGCAATGTGTGCAATGAGGACGGCAGGCGAGGAGCTGGCGATGGATTTCATGTTGTGGTGCTCTGAGTACCAGATGCGCTTGAAACCGAGCTTCTCGGCTTGCTGGGCCCACTGGACGGAGCGGTTGAATGCGTCGGCGGGGCGCTCGCCCTTGTAGACGGTGGCGAAGTCCAGCAGGCTCAGCGGGGAAAGGGAGTTCTCGTGTGCCGTCGTGTCCGTCATAGTGGTTTGGATGCCTCCTTGGTGTGGGCCTGCTATAGGGTTTTGAGTCCTTTACAGACGATAACCACCGTGGTGGGGCGGTTATTCCGCTGGCGTTGGTCGGGGGTAGGTAAAATAAAACCCCCACCGGGATAGATCCCGATGGGGGTGAGAGTGTGGGCTATCAGGGACTCGAACCCCGAACCCGCTGATTAAGAGTCAGCTGCTCTGCCAATTGAGCTAATAGCCCGCGTTATTCGAAGCGCTGTGCGCCTCGGCAACGTGGAAAACTTTATACCTTGGTGTGTGTACAACACAAATCGCCTGGTCGGGGCGGATAATTGGCAGTCCGCAAGCGTGGCTAGAAGTTAGCTGCAAGAGTGGACAGCCTGGCGGAAGCGAGTGCACGAATACAAGCCAGGAGGTATCGCCACCGTTTATAACGTTTACGCTACGAACAGCTGAAACCCGGTCAAATCACTAACGTTCCTCCAACAGCAACCGTTATGGTTTAGGACAGTCACATTTTCTACACACACATTTCTTTCTTGGAGTAAGACTTGCGCAGCACCAAGGTTTTGGGTCAAACCTTTTCACGGATCACTGCGGCGTCGCTAAGCGTTGCCCTGGTCGCTTTCACCGCATCGTGCACGATCGACCATAACGACGATCCGAAGATCAGTTCGAATGCTTCGACGAGCGACGGTGAAGGCGAAAAGAAGAACATCGAACTGACCTCCAACATGAAGGACGGTGGCACTGATGTCGACGTCTCCGAGCATGTGCAGGTTAAAGGTAGCCAGAAGATCGACAAGGTCTCGCTGACGAACGATGCGGGCGAGGAGATCAAGGGCAAGTACAACGACGACAAGACCAAGTGGACCGTGCCTACGAAACTCGGCTACTCGCGCACATACACCCTGACCGCGAAGTCCGGCGATAAGCAACTCAAGCAGACCTTCACGACCGTCTCCCCGGCCACGACACTCAACGGCGCGCTGGCCCCGCTCGACGGTTCGACTGTAGGCATCGGCCAGACCATCGCCCTGTACTTCGACGCCCCAGTGGAGGACCGCAAGGCAGTCGAGGATGCCATCACAGTGGAGACCACGCCGAAGGTGGAAGGTGCTTTCTACTGGATCTCGCCCCAGAACCTCCGCTGGCGACCCAAGGACTATTGGAAGCCAGGCACCAAGGTGAAGGTGAAGGCCAACCTGTATGGCACCAAGCTCGGCGAAGGTGTGTATGGCGGTGAGGACCGCAGTGCAAAGTTCACCATCGGCGATGACGTGCGCGCGGTCGTGGATGACAACACGAAGATGATGACCATCAAGAAGAACGGCAAGACTCTGCAGACTATGCCGGTTTCTATGGGCAGGGACTATGAGTACCCCACGCCGAATGGTACGTACATCATCGGCGACCAGTTTGAGACGCTGACCATGGATTCCTCAACGTTCGGCCTGACCGGCGCGGGGTCGTACAAGACTGACGTGCAGTACGCGACGCAGATGAGCTACTCGGGTATTTACATCCACGCAGCTCCGTGGAGCGTGTACGCGCAGGGCAACACCAATACTTCCCACGGTTGTCTGAATGTTTCGGTGGAAAACGCCGCCTGGGTGTTTAACCACATGAAGCGTGGCGACATTGTTGAGGTGAAGAACACCCAGGGAGAGACTCTGAACGGTGTCGACGGGTTAGGCGACTGGAACATCCCGTGGAATACCTGGAAGGCCGGCAACGCTAACGGCTAGCGCTGGAGCTAGCCGCGCGCCTAACGCAGGCGTGCAGCGCGGGGGAGGGCACGCGCGATAATCCTCGCCTTCTCGGCTCGCGGCACTTGCACGCGGGCCGTTTTTAGTTGCTCGACGGAGGTGCGGGCGAGCCGCTCATTCAGCGCAGCGAAGAGATCGTGCGCCCCGACAACGCCCACGCGGGCTGATAGCGGCAGCAAGTGCATGGTCGCATAAGCCTGGGCAAGTTCCTCGCGGATCTCTGCGACAAGCTTGGCCTTTGATTCCTCTGTGAGTTTTGGCAGATAGGAACGCTGCAAACCGACCGTATCTTCCTGGTAATCCCGCAGGAAGTTCACCTTTTGGAAGGCGCTACCCAGCGCGTAGGCTCCCGCATCAGTCTCCGCGCGCTGCTCCGGGGTCAGCGGGCGCCCTGCCTCGGCGGCGTGAGCTGCGAATACCGCGTTGCACATCCAGCCGATCACGCCCGCGGAGCCGTGCACGTATGCGCGGAGAGGCAAGGATTTGGCGCTGGGGGCGTCAGAGCGCATGGACGCGAAGAAGTCCACCGTCCAGGGGCGATCGAATCCAGCCCAGCGCGCTGTGAGGGCGAACGCGTGCGCGATGGGGTCGGTGCTGAAGCCGGTGTCTAGCGCCGCGAGGGTGGTGCGTTCGTAGTCGTCGAGGGTCTTTTGGACGCCGCAGGCCGGCTGGCTAAGCGCCTCAGCCGTACCGTCGACGATTTCGTCTGCGATGCGAGCGAGGGCATAGATGTTGCGGATGTGTAGTCTGACGGTTGGTGCGAGGAGTTCGCTGGCCAGGTAAAAGCTGGTGGAGTAATGGCGGATAAAGCTGGCGGCCGCGGAGGTAGAGGCCTGCGTGTACAGCGCGGCGGGGGCGTGGTGGATGCGGGCCATGGTTGATAATGCTATCCCATGGGGGAGGAGTGCCTGTGGGGTGGTGGTTCAGGCCCCGGTGGATTGGTGGTTTGGGTCAGATGTCCAAAATTCCATATCTTAAAACATAACTATTCTATTTGTGCAGGTCAGAGGGGGTGCGAATTTTGCGATTTTTCTACTTTTCGCGTTAACCCGTTGATTTTGGACATTTGCCCTCTGAGAGGGCGGGGGGATCGCACGTATCATGGCGCGTATCGGCGCCGTGAGCCGCTGGATGCGCTGGCTAATGCGAGGTCCCGCGGAATGAATGTTCCCTGCGAGATGTTGTGCATACCGAGTGCTTCTTAGGCGCCAGAAAAATAAAGCAGAGAAATAAAGCTATGGAAAGAGAGGCTTCCAGCATGACCACATACAGCTACGACGTCAAGGGTATGAGCTGCGGACACTGTGAAAACGCCGTAAAGGAGGAGGTCGCGAACCTTCCTGGGGTTACGAATATCGAGGTCAGTGCAGACAAGGGGCTGCTGACGTTTGAGCATGATGCAACTGCTGGCGAGCTCAGCGATCAGCAAGTTATCGATGCTGTCGACGAGGCGGGCTACGAAGCTATTCGCCGCGCGTAGGGGAGTGGGCCAGGCGGGAGTGCCCGCCGTTAGAAGGGGCGCAACCCCGCGATGCTGTAGAACTTGTGGCCAAGGAAAAGCAACGCAGAGTCCTCGGAGGTCGCCGACACGTCCAGCACTTCCGCCGCCACTAGCGTGGCCTCCCCGGCCTTCGCTGTATCTGAAATCCGCGCGCGGATCACGGCTCGGGAGTTCGGAAGTAGCGGCTCGCCAGTCTCCGCGGTTACCCACCCTTGAGATTCCGCGAAGCGGTCCGCGCCCGACGTGGCGAAGGAGTGCGCGATGGGGGACTGGGCGTCACTAAGAAAGTGCACCAACATGCTGCTCGACCGCAGTAATTTGCCAGCCGAACCCGTGCGCTTCATCAGCGAGAAACTGATCGAGAGTGGGTCGAGTGAAAGCGAGGAAACCGACGATGCCGTGAGGCCGACGGGCTCGCCGTCGACGGTTGCGGTGATTAGCGTTACCCCCGCTGGGTGTCCGCGGAAGACATCCCGAAACGCTGTTTGAAGATCGGTGTTACTCATTAGCATCACTAGACCTTTAAAAAAATTTGGGGTGACTGACGGGACTCGAACCCGCGACACCTAGGATCACAACCTAGTGCTCTACCAGCTGAACTACAGTCACCATTGCTGTTGAAAACAGCGGATTTCATGTTAGCCGACACCCCGTGCCTTAACCAAAAGGCCAGGTCGTGGGGGGCTAAAACTGGGGTTAGATCGGGAAACGCTCCGTGGCAGCTTTCGCGGCGGCGGTGACGTCAGCGTTGGTCGGGTCAGCCTCAATCAACATTGCGCGGCGGTAGAAATCCAGCTCGCGGATGGACTCCTTGATGTCCGCCAGCGCCCGGTGCGTCATGCCCTTCGCCGGCTGGCCGTTGTACACACGTGGGTACCAGCGGCGGGCAAGTTCCTTCAGGCTGGAGACGTCGATCATGCGGTAGTGCAGGTACTGGTCCAGGTGCGGCATGTAGCGGGTGATGAACTTCCGATCAGCGCCGATGCTGTTGCCCGCCAGCGGTGCCACGCCCGCGGTCGGCACATGCTTCTTGACGTACTCCACAACCTGCTCTTCGGCCTCTTCCAGAGTGATATCGGAGGCGCGGATCTGTTCCGTCAGTCCGGATTCGCCGTGCATCTTCGTCACGACGGCATCCATGCGGGCGAGGTCGCGTTCGGTTGCGTGAATCACCAGGTCCAGACCGTCGTCGAGCGGGTTGAGCTCCGCATCCGTCACAATGACCGCGATCTCGACCAGTACGTGCTGGTCGGGGTCCAGGCCCGTCATTTCGCAGTCGACCCATACGAGTCGGTCGTTCTTGGCAACTTGGTTCGGGGTGGTGTTCACGGAGGTTCCTTTCTGTTGTTGATAATTCTATGTCTTTTTGGGTGACGCCTCCTCGGAATCAGTCGCTTTCGGTTGCCATTTGGGCGTAGAACTTGCCGACGATGGGGGCGGTGACCTTCCGCGGCAGATAGGTGGATACGAAATTCATGGCCTTTGACAAAGGGCCGGGGACTACGCGCAGCTTGTTCTTGGCAAGTGCGGCAAGGGTGTCCAAGGCACAGTCCTCGTAGGTGGTCCAGAGGAAATCCGGGACGGCATCGTCAACCTCGGTGAGCTGTTCATCTTCCTTGCGTGCCTCGCGCACAGGGCCGGGTGCCAGAAGGGTGCACTTAATGCCGTGATCTTTGAGTTCGTAGTGCAGTGATTCGGTGAAGGTATTGACCATCGCCTTGGTGCCCACGTAGGTGGCGTTTCCAGGGATGGCCATGTTGCCCGCGGCGGAGCCGACGTTGACGATCCCGCCCTCGCCACGTTCCAGCATTCTCGGCAGCACGGCCTGCGTGAGTTCGTAGAGAGCAGTGGCGTTTAGTTCGAATTGCAGGCGCTCATAGTCCCAGTCGAGATCCTTGAACTGGCCAAAGGTGGCAATGCCCGCTGAGTTGATGATGATGCTGACCGGGGTGGTGCGGAGCTCTTCTAGCAGTTCTGCGCGGGCGGGCGCATCCGCCAGGTCGACGGAGCGGATCTGCACGTCGCGATCTGGGAATGCGTCCGCGATCTCCTGCATGGGGGCTACGGTGCGGGCGACCAGGAGCAGGTCGTAGCCGCGCCGGGCGAGCTCCTCGGCGATGGCCTTACCGATGCCGGAGGAAGCGCCGGTGATCACAGCGTAGGAGCCTGGAGTGGGGGCGGGGAGGTCCAGTTCCGCGGACTTCTGGGACTTGCCCAGGCCGAACGGCAGTGGGACGGGGAGCTGCTCCAGGGGGAGGGAGCGGAGGGCGTCAATAGGGTTAAAGCGGCTATTCGCAGTCATGGCTACAACCATAGCGGGCGGTGCGGACAAGGTGCGGGGCACGCTAAAGCGCGGAGAAGTGGGGTGAATGGAGTGCGAGGAAAGTTTAGGCGAACACCATTATCAGGACTATAGGTGTGACGAGGGAGTTGCTGAATAAATAGAGGTAAAGTCCACCCCAAAGGGTTCCTTGCCAGCGGGTGAAGAGCGCGGAGCCTAGGCCCAACAAGAAGGCGTAGATGATGATGGGCGGGCTAATTCGCGCGAGCCCGAATAGCAGTGAACTCAGGCCGATACTCGAGGCGACGGGCATGATCGTGTCAAAGTAGCCCATCAGTATGCGACGAAAGACTAGCTCTTCGAGAAACGGGCCGACCATGAGGTATGCAATGAGGGCGAAGATTACCGAAAGGTGCACCGAAATCGAGCTGGACTCTTCGGCGGCGGGGGATTGTTCGCTGAAAATGCTGTCCAGCAGGTTGCTCGAACCAATTGCGACTGTAGCAGCGCCGATGGAAACGAGCGGAATTAGCCAAAAAAGATGTCCAGCCTTGTTTGATAGCGGAAGAAGGCCAGTTTCGATGTTTCGTTTCCGAAGGTATCGAAGCAAAAGCCACATCGGGGCACCGAAAGCGATCGGAAGCGTGAAGGCCATGACAATGCACGTCGTCTTGTCGCTGGCAGATGATTCAGAGAGGCCAAACACCTGGGCAACTAAGAGCCCACAGACAGAAAGAAATGCGAGGGCAGCGACTAAGGCGTCGCGAGCTTGTGGGGCGGTAAGTTCCCGGTAACGAATACTGGCAGAATTCACTTGGTTCACTTCCGTTCCTAGTTTTTGCGTGGTCGGTTGAAGTGTTTGGAGAATGTGTTCAGCGGGGAAAACAGGCCTCGGTTAGCCTTAATACATGATCCCCGATATTCGCAGAGTTGGACAGCACGCCGCGCTGTATGCCCATGTGCGCTGTGAGCACATCATGGAACAGATCGAAGAACGCGTTGGCGATGACTGGGGAATTGCCGTAGGTGAAATTGAAGGCGAGCAGTACTACCAGTTTCAGGGGCGGGTTAAGCTCGCCAATGTTCGAGTGGAACTCGTCGCGACCGTTGACGTGGAGTCTGCGACTCTTAAGTGGGAATGGGCGGATGAAGCGGCTGTTTCCGGAGCTGCAGAACTTGGTCGGCGCCTTGCCGCAGAGGCGATGCGCGAGTGGGGTGAGGAACAAGACCTGCCCGGGTTTACGACCCCAGTGGTGCCTTACGAGGTTCCAGAGTGGGACGGCGATGAAGCTGAATCGGATAGCGGGGAAGACACGGAAAATGAGGAAGGCGAAGAAGGCGACGAGCTGTATGCGCCGTCAATTGCAGCGGCAGCCGTTTCGGAGGATGTGGGGGATAGCGCGTTCGAAATCTTTGGTTCGCATGCTTGTTACGCAAGCATTCCGAACGAAGACGAGTCCGAGATCCGCATTTACTTGATGGATTCGTTCAACCCACCGATACGGGAGACGGATCTGTCGGTGATGTTCGTCAAGTTCGACGCCATATTGTTGGAATGTGACGACCCGGTGTGGAGCATCGAAGGGATTGCGAATCAGCGCGAAGACTGGACGGTCGAAGAAATCGAACCGGAGAAAAAACAACGCGCGTGGAAGATTGCGGACAGCGAGGGACGCTTCTTCGTGGTGGAGCTGAGCTTCAACGAAGACGGCACGATCGCGGAGCTTGGCAAGAAGGGGCTGCTTACAGAGGAAAGCGCCTGACGAAATCCGTCAGACGCTCTAGCTAAAAAAACGAAATCCGCGCCCCGGGAAAGAAAAACCGAGACGCCAGTTTGTCCATGATGTCGCGACTGTAGTGTCAACCATGTCGCGACTCATGACGTAGCGCCCCCGGCAGGACTCGAACCCGCGACACATGGGGTAGAAACCCACTGCTCTAATCCACTGAGCTACGGAGGCATACGAGTCGATAATAGTGCACGCGCATGCGCGCAGAAATTGCGGGGCAACCCTGTGGCAGCTGTGACGCAATCAACATCACAAAACCAGGAAGTTCACCCTGTCCGGAGCGCAGGGTAAGGTTCCAACCATGTCCACCCAGGCAGATCAGGAAGCTAAGCAAACAGCGCAAGCCAAGCCCGCGCAGGCGGAAGCGCAAGCCCCGACCCAGCCCGCGAAGCTGGGCAACCCCGGCCTCGTGTACCTTATCGGCGCTCTCGTCGCCGGGTGTTTCGGCGCGGCCATCGGTTACTCCTTCCTCGGTGAGTCCCTTGCATTGCTAGGCATCCCGGACCCCGGTCCGCTGACCACCATTGGTCTTCCTTTCGTCCGCGGTGCGGCAATCTTCATTGCTTGCCTTGGCCTTGGCGGGTTCCTCATGGCTGCCTTTGGCACGCCCGCCGATAAGCAGGGATATCTCACCCTTGATGGCTTTCGTGCCTCCCGGACGGGAACCTGGGGAATGATCGGCTTCGCACTCCTATCGTTGCTGCTGATTCCGATGTACATGTCGGACATCTCCGGCAGCCCCCTCAACGAGGTTTTAAAGCCCAAGTACTGGGGGATTGCGCTGGAACAGGTGTCGGCGTCGAAGGCCTGGCTCTGGGTTGCCATCTTTGCGGGTGTGGCCGGTGGGCTTTCACTGCTCACGCGCAAATGGATTTGGCAGCCGATCTTCCTGGCGCTGTCTATTCTCTCGCTCATCCCGCTGGCTCTGGAGGGGCACTCCGCGGCGGGCGGTAACCATGATTACGGCGTTAACTCGCTGCTCTGGCACATCATCTGCGTCTCACTGTGGGTAGGTGGCCTGCTCGCGCTGCTGGCACATGCAAAACGCCGCGGCCCGCACCTGGCCCTCATTGTCCAGCGCTATAGCTTTTTGGCGCTGTTCTGCATCATTGCCGTCGCGCTGTCCGGGTTTATTAACGCCCTGCTGCGCGTGCATCTGAACGAATTGCTGACCACCCAATATGGCTTCGTCATCACCTCGAAAATGGTTATGACGTTGATCCTGGCTTGGTTTGGCTGGGTGCAGCGCTCCCACATCATCCCCAAACTCCAAGACGGCGAAGGCGAAGGCGGCAAGACCACCAGCGCCCAACGCGCACCCTTCATCCGCTTCGCCACCTTGGAAATCTTCATCATGGCCGCCACCATCGGCATCGCAGTGTCGCTGGGGCGCATTCCGCCGCCCATCGAGCAGGTAGTGAACCTCACTCAGCAGGATGTGCTGCTCGGCTACACGCTCACCGAACCGCCGTCGATCTGGCGCTACTTCACCATGTTCCGCCTGGATCTCGTCTTCGGTGTGGGCGCGATCATCCTCCAGGCGGGTTACATGTGGGCTTGGTTGAGCCTCAAGAAGCGCGGTATCGGATGGCCCATCCAGCGCCTCATCTGGTGGTCTGTCGGCAATATCACCCTTTTGTTCGCCACCAGCTCTGGTCTGGGCATGTACTCCATGGCAATGTTTGGTCCGCACATGCTGCAGCACGTCATCCTTTCCATGGCCGTGCCCGTGTTTTGGGTTCTCGGCGGCCCCATGACATTGCTGCTACGTGCCCTGCCCGCTGCCGGACGAAACGGTGTGGCCGGCCCGCGCGAATGGTTGGTTGTATTCATCAACAACCCCGTCTCGCGGTTCCTGACCAACCCTATCGTCGCTGGTACACAATTCGTCGTCGGCTTCTATTACCTGTATCTCTCGCCGCTTTTTGACGCCATCGCGCCTGAGCACGCCGGGCACTTGTTTATGATGCTGCACTTCATCATCTCGGGTTACATCTTCTATTGGGTGATTATCGGCGTAGATGCCGCACCGCGGCACCTCTCGCCCTTCATCAAGATGCTGACCCTGTTTGCAATGGTGACCTTCCACGCATGGTTCGGTATTGCGATGATGCAGATCTCCGAGCCGCTGAACGCGGACTTCTACAGCCAATTGGACTTCCCGTTCCCAGTGGACCTCGACCACCAACAGTTCCTGGGCGGAGGCATCACCTGGGGGCTGGGAGAGATTCCGCTGCTTATCGTTTCCATCGCCCACGGCTTCCAGTGGCTACGTTCCGACCGGCGCGAGGCCAAGCGCTTCGATCGCAAGGAGGAGCGTACTGGGGATGAAGAGCTGGCAGCTTACAACGCAATGCTGGCGGGACTTTCCACCGGTCAAATCGATACCGGTAACCGTGCCTACTACGGCGATGACTACCACGATCAGGACGTTCAAAGCACCCTGCACTCCGCCAAGCACAAGGCGAAAAACAAGCCCCATCACACGCCCCAACCAAAGTCCCAGCACAAGCCAGCACAGGAGCAGACGAACCAGGATCCGGACTAACGCATATCCAGCCGCAGACTGTCAACCCCCTTCCTTTCAGCCTGTGGATAAGCCTTCGGCGTGAGTGGAGTTCTCCACAGGGTGGCGTCACAAAGAAAAAGAAAAGTCCTCGACGCGCTATCAATAAGAGTCACGCGCTGGGGAACAAGCTCCGGTGCGGCAATTAGGAAGGGGACTAGTCGGATGAGCAACAATCTGGCACAGGCATATCTGGTGGGGAACGCAGTAGATAACCCGCAGATTCGATTCAGAGGGCTCGACGGCGGGCCGACGTTGACGACATTCCGCGTGGCAATGAACCATCGCTTTCAAGGCGCGGATGGACAGTGGCAAGACGGAGACCCGTGCTACATGGAAGTGCAGTGCTGGGGCACGTTGGGGGACAATGTCATCGCGACAGTGGGCAAGGGAATGTCCGTGATCGTGGTCGGGCGCCTCGTCCAGAGCACGTGGGAAGCCAGCGGGGAGGACGGTAAGACGGTGACCCGCAGTGTGCTGCGAGTACGCGCGACGCACGTCGGGCCGGATCTGGGAGCTCGCAATGTATTGGTGAATGTCCGCAAGGCGGTGGAACAAAACGCGGCCAAGAACGCCGAACAAGAGGTCACCAAGGAAGTCGCCAAGGAACTTGTGGGAGTTGGTGCGGTCACCACCGGCATGGAGGAACGGGAAGGAGAGGAGAAAACGCCTTTCTAGGCGTTTGGCAGCGTAGCTGACCTGGGCTGCTCGGGGGAGTAGCCCAGGTAGGCCTTTCCGCGGTGGCACCACGTACACTAGGTGGGCGAATACATTGGGACACTAACCACGAAAGGTCAGAAGAGTTCACCGTGGGCGAGTTCATTTACACCATGAAGAACGTGCGCAAGGCGCACGGCGACAAAGTCATTCTGGATAACGTCACAATGGCGTTTTACCCCGGCGCCAAGATCGGCGTAGTGGGACCGAATGGTGCAGGTAAGTCCTCCATCCTGAAGATCATGGCGGGCATCGATCAGCCTTCCAACGGTGAGGCATTCCTGGACCCCGGCGCAACCGTGGGCATCCTCATGCAGGAGCCGCCGCTGAACGAGGAAAAGACCGTTCGCCAGAACGTCGAAGAGGGCATGGGTGAGATCTTCGAGATCCGCCAGCGCTATGAAGAGATCGCCGAAGAAATGGCCACCAACTACACCGATGAGTTGATGGAAGAGATGACGACTCTGCAGGAGCAGATCGACGCTGCAGATGCGTGGGAGCTGGATTCCAAGATCGAGCAGGCGATGGACGCACTGCGCTGCCCGCCGGCCGACGCGCCTGTCACTAACCTCTCCGGTGGTGAGCGTCGTCGCGTGGCGCTGGCCAAGCTACTGCTTAGCGAGCCGGACCTGCTGCTGCTGGACGAGCCCACTAACCACCTGGACGCCGAGTCCGTGCTGTGGCTGGAGCAGCACCTGAAGGATTACAAGGGTGCGGTCCTGGCCGTGACCCACGACCGCTACTTCCTGGATCACGTAGCCGGCTGGATCTGTGAGGTCGACCGCGGCAAGCTGTACCCGTACGAGGGCAACTACTCCACCTACCTGGAGACCAAAGCCAAGCGCCTGGAGGTTGCAGGTAAGAAGGACGCCAAACTCCAGAAGCGCCTGAAGGAAGAGCTGGCTTGGGTTCGCTCCGGCGCGAAGGCCCGTCAGGCGAAGAACAAGGCTCGTCTGCAGCGTTATGAAGAGATGGCTGCAGAGGCTGAGCAGTACAAGAAGCTCGACTTTGAAGAGATTCAGATCCCGACCCCGCCGCGCCTGGGTAACCAGGTTGTCGAGGTCAAGGATCTGAACAAGGGATTCGACGGCCGTACCCTCATCAAGGACCTATCGTTCACACTTCCGCGTAACGGCATTGTGGGCGTCATTGGCCCGAACGGTGTGGGTAAGACCACCCTGTTTAAGACAATTGTCGGCCTGGAGCAGCCGGACTCCGGTGAGGTTAAGGTCGGCTCCACCGTGCAGCTGAGCTACGTGGATCAGAACCGCGAGAACATCGACCCCGAGCAGACTGTTTGGGAGGTTGTCTCTGACGGCCTGGATTACATCCACGTTGGCCAGAATGAAATGCCTTCCCGCGCGTACCTCTCCGCATTCGGTTTCAAGGGGCCGGATCAGCAAAAGCCTTCCAAGGTGCTTTCCGGTGGTGAGCGTAACCGCCTAAACCTGGCGCTGACGCTAAAGCAGGGAGGCAACCTGATCCTGCTGGATGAGCCGACTAACGACTTGGATGTTGAGACCCTGTCCTCTTTGGAGAACGCTCTGCAGCAGTTCCCTGGCTGTGCCGTGGTCATCTCGCACGACCGCTGGTTCCTGGATCGCACCTGTACTCATATCCTGGCTTGGGAAGGCAACGTCGCTGAGGGCCAGTGGTACTGGTTCGAGGGCAATTTCGAGGATTACGAGAAGAACAAGGTCGATCGCCTTGGCCCGGAGGCTGCACGCCCGCACCGCGTGACGCACCGCAAGCTGACTCGCTAGGTGTTTTCCTCGCTTAAAACCGTGTAACAACGTGAACCAATGTGAAGGGTGTGGCAAGATTGGTTCACGAAACAAAAGTTACTTGTGAGGTTCAAAGCGAGGTTTTAAACGCAATGCCCTTCATCGACCACGAGCCCACCGGGACTCGCTGGCACACCTGCCACCGCGAACTCCGGTGGTCCGATTTCGACCAATACCAGCACGTCAACAACGCAAAATACCTGGAATTTGGCCAAGACGCGCGAATGGTCTTCCTCAAAGACGTGCTGATGGAGATGGACATAGCGGTTCCCCCGATGTTCGCGCGCCACACCACCATCGACTACCCGTACCCTCTGTCGCCGGGAGAGTCGGAAGTGGCCGTCGCCTCCTACTTCATCGGCGTGGGACGTAAGTCCTGCACAATGCGCCAGGTAATCCAGGATTCCATCGGGCGAGTTACCTGCACTATCGATGCCGTCATGGTGGGAATCGACGTGATGAGTGGCAAGTCCCGCGAATGGAATGAGCAGGACATCCATAACCTCAGTCTTTTCCTCATCCCCGGTGACGAGGAAGTCGTCACCAGCCAAGCTGCCACCGCTGCCCGCTACTAGCTGATCGTTAGTGCGCCGCTAGATGTTGTGCTACTCACCTATGCGAGCTTTGGCTCGGAGGGAGGGGCTAAGGTGGGGGAATTATGGGCGTCACAATCGATCTGCAGGGAATAGTTGACTCGCGATCCGCGACCGCGGCGGTGAGCGCCATGCGGCGCGCAGGCGCAGTGATGAAACGCGCGCTGGTGATGGATCCGGGTGCGCTCGTGCGCTTAGGTGCTGTGGGGGAGCGGTCGACGGATCTTTTTATTTCGACGCCACTAGGCTGCGTTGTTTCTGTGCGTGTACCAGGGCAGGTAGGCGGCGCGGGTAAGAAAGGCTCCGTGGCCTATGCCAGCGAGGCACTGGGGGCAATCGTTGCGTTTGAACCCGGCCAGCAGCTCCTGGATCTGGGAGCGGACATGGATTTGATGTGGATGGGGTCGCTGCCTCCGCAGCAGGGGTTTGAGCTGATCGACACGGTGCCAGGAAGCGTGGTGCGCACACTGCACGCAGATATGGCAGCGGAAAATGAAGCGAACTCTGGCCCCATGGGTATCGCGCGCAGCCTGCTAGAACAGCAGGTTCTTTCGGTGAAACGCTCGGACGGTAGCGACGCCACCACCTCCGTCGCGCTCGAAGGCCGAACCATCGCGGCGCTCGGCGGCCTGCGTTTGGTTCCAGAGCCTGGGGAGAAGCTGCGGGATTATGATTTCGTTCGCGTGAGCGCCGGTGGAAGTTGGATCCGCATTGACGCGCTGGTGGGAAGCGTATATGCGCCACGACCCGGTGGGCTGGCGCGGGTTCCCGGACCGCGCTAGGGCCGCGAAGACTTAGGCGACCTAGGAACCGGCGTAAATGTCGTAGCCCAATTTGATGCTCATAACTACGACGATAACTAGCAGTGCAATGCGGACGAAGCCCGTTCCCTTGGATAGCACAAGACGTGCTCCGACTTGTGCTCCGGCTACGTTAAAGGCCGCCAAGGCTAGACCGAAGAGCCAGATCACGTGGCCGCCGATGGCGAATACGGTAAGGGCTCCCAAGTTGGTGGCGATGTTGATGATCTTTGCTAGGACGGCAGACTCCACGAAGGACTTGCTGAGAAGTGCCGTGAACGCGATGATCAGGAACGTGCCTGTGCCCGGCCCGAAGAAACCGTCGTAGGTGGCGATAATTCCGACTGCGAAGAGTCCTACGAGCCAGCGGTGGCGGTTCTGTGCCGATGCATGTTGAGGTTTACCGAAGCCGGGGTTGAAGGCAACATAGGTTCCGACTGCCAGCAGAAGGAAGATCACCAGAGGCCTTAGCGCCTCGGAGCTCAGCATCGATACCAAGAGCGCACCCGACGCCGCACAGGCGAAAGCGAGCGGTACCCCAAACGCCACCAGTTTGCGGTCGATTTTCTGGCGAATATCGGATGCCCGCAGCATGCGAGCGACGGCAGATGAAGTTCCGAAAACAGCCGCAAGTTTGTTCGTTGCCATTGCTGCGGCTTCGGGTGTTGCTGGTGCGACGATCAGAATCAGGGGAATGAGGATCAGTCCGCCTCCGCCGACGATGGCATCGATCGTCCCTGCAACGAAGGACCCCACCGCGAGGATCGAAAATGTTTCGGCGGAAAGCTCGGCTAGCATCCTTAGATCTCGTCAGGGGTATTCACCAGCATGTGCGCGACTCTTTCCATGTGATCCCACATTGCCGCGCGGTGCTCATCGGGCAGTTGCTCGCGGTCGATGGTGGCCAAGGCGTTGCCCATGAGCTCAAGCCAGCGGTCGCGGGCAGCAGTATCGATGCGGAAAGGGGCGTGGCGCATCCGCAGGCGAGGGTGGCCGCGTCGAGCGTTGAACTCTGCAGGGCCGCCCCAATACTGCACCAGGAACCAGCGCAGGCGATCTTCGGCGCCCTCGAGGTCGTCCTCCGGGTACATCGGCCTGAGGATATCGTCGGTACGAACCTGGCGATAGAACTCGTGCACGATGGCGCGAAACGTTTCCTCACCAACAGCGTCGTAGAAGCTAGAAGTCATGCCTCAACCTTATCTGTTTGTAGAGCGTGAACCGCCCAGTTACTGATCCTTTGATTCTTTCGCGAGCCTTCTAGTGAGCCTTCGCGTCGAAAGCCTGGGCGGCCTTGGCACGAGCCACCCGGTCGCGTCCCTCGGAAAGCACGCGGCGGAGACCACTCGGGGTGTCCTCCGCCTGCACGAGTTCGGCAATGGCGGCATCCGTGGATTCGCTGTGATCCCAAGTGGGGTAGATTCCCTCCAGGGTGCGCAGCGCCATCTCCGAGTTCAGGGACTTCCAGTACTCCACGGCGTGGGCGATGTAATCCTCGCTGAACTGTTGCAGCAGGTCGCCGTGGCCGACGTGCACAAGGCCCGCGTTGCGGTGGCGCAGGCTCAGGTTGCTCTGCTGCGGCGCTTCCACGGTCAACGCACGCCAGACCTGCTGCTTGGTCTGCTCATCCGGTATGGAGGAGCGAGCCTGCAGCGCCAATGCTGCACCACTGGAGGAGTTGTCCTTGGATTCTTCGGCGGCGATGCGCGCCTCTACCTGTGCAGTGGATTCTCCGGTGGCGCGGGCAGCAGCGGTAAGCGCAATGATCACTGCCCAACGCAGATCCTGGTCCACGTTGAGCCCAGGGATCGTTTCGTCATTGTCTTCCGATGCGCCAGTTTCGCCCAGCAGTGCGCGCAGAACAGAAGCCGACTCTGCGGAGTGCACACAGCCCACGAACGCGCGGACAAATGCCAATTGCGCCGGGCCGCTAGTCTTGTGCGCCGCAGCCAGGAAAGCCTCGCGCAGTTGCGTCCAGCCTTCATCCGTCCAATCTGCGGCCGCATAGTTCTCAGCTGCCGAGCGTGCCTGAGCCAGGATTTGCTCCAACACTGCCAGCTCCGTTTCCTCCACCGCGCCACCGGCGACCAGGCGGATAAAGTCACGTGCCCGCATATTCGCATTGCGCGTCATCTGCCAGGCAGCAGACCATACCAGAGCGCGTGCCATCGGATCGGCAATGCGGGCAATGTTCGGCACTTCCTCGCCTCCGATCGCTGTGGTCAGTGACGCCTCATCCAGCGCCATGTTGCCGTAGGCCAGGTCGTCGTCATTAACCAGCACCATGTCACCGGCAGGGGCGCCAACCAGCTCCGGCACTTCGGTGCGCTCGCCGGAAATATCCAGCTCCACCCGATTGGTGCGTTGTAAAGCGCCAGCGTCATCAAAGTTGTAGATACCTACCGCAATGCGGTGAGTACGAGTCTCACCCGCGCCGGGCTGCGCGCCCGATTGTTCTACGGCGAAGGAGGTGTAGGATCCGTCGGCCACGTCGAAGGCCGGGGTGAGAGTATTAATGCCCGTGGTGCGTAGCCACTGATTCGACCAATCGGACAAGTCGCGGCCCGACGCCTTTTCCAAAGCCCCCAGTAGATCCGCAAAGGTCGCATTACCCCAGGCGTGAGAGGCAAAGTGTGCGCGGATGCCCGCAAAGAACTCTTCCAGCCCCACGTACGCCGCCAGTTGCTTCAGCACACTGGCACCCTTGGCATAGGTGATGCCGTCGAAGTTGGCCTCGACCGTCTCAATATCGCCTGCATCGGAGAACACTGGGTGGGTAGAGGAAAGCTGGTCCTGCGCATATGCCCAGGCTTTTTCCTTGCTGTTGAAGGTCACCCACGCCGTGTCGTACTTCGTCGCGCCGGCCTGGCTCATGGCTGCAGACCAAGTAGCGAAGGATTCGTTCAACCACAGGTCATCCCACCACTTCATCGTCACCAAGTCGCCGAACCACATGTGCGCCAGCTCGTGCAGGATCGTATCCGCACGGCGCTCGTACTGGTAATGGCTGGCTGCGGAGCGGAAGATGTACTCGTCGCGGATCGTCACTGCACCCGCATTTTCCATCGCGCCCATGTTGTACTCCGGGCAGAAGATTTGATCGTACTTGTAGAACGGGTAGCCAATTCCGAACTTATCTGCGTAGTAGTCGAAGCCTTGCTTCGTCACCTCAAAAAGCTCATCGGCATCCAGATATTCCGCCAGCGACTGGCGGCAGAATAGCGCGAGAGGTACTCGCATTTCCCCGCTGGTCTGGAGGTTCTCACCCAGTGGATTGTTGCTCAGCGCTTCTACGGTCTCCGGGTGCTCAGTGATCGTGCCGCGCCACTCGTCGCGCACCACGTGCCACGGTCCAACGCAAAACGCAATGAGGTAGGTAGACAACAGGTAGTCCACGCTAGCCCTGTGCTGTTTGCTTTGGACGCCCTCAACCTCCTCTACAGCAACCTCATTGTTCGTCACCACAGTCCACTCGGCGGGAGTGGTTAGTTCCACGTCGTACGTCGCCTTGATATCCGGCTGGTCGAAGCAAGCGAAGACCCGCTTGGCGTCCGCCGTTTCAAACTGGGTGTACATGTAGGCCTGGTTATCGCTGGGGTCGAAAAAGCGGTGCAGCCCCTGGCCTGTGGTGGAGTAGGGGATCTCCGCCTCCACTACAACCTCGTGCTGGCCGCTAGACAGGCCTTCCAGCGGAATCCCCGCTGCGGCGTCATAGGTAAAACCACCGAGCGCTTCGCCATCGAGCTCTGCCCGCAGCAGCGAGTCAGCGCGCAGGTCGAGGAAGGTAGACCCGGCGTCAGAGGTGAAGCTGATGCGCGTCAGCGAGCGAAAGTGCTTGTTATCGGGCTGCTCGCCGCCGGTGAGGTCGAGTTGGATGGTGTAGTGAACATCGCTGATGAGGCTTGCGCGGTGCTCGGCTTCAGTACGGGTTAGGTTAATGGAACTCATGCAAACCACCCTAGTAGGCAGCCCGGACAACTCCGGCGCGTGATGGCGCTAGATGGTTAGAGTGGGTGACATGACTGAAACACAAACACAGACCGTGACCATGTTCTTCGACGCGATTTGCCCCTTTGCCTGGGTAACTAGCCGCTGGCTGCTTGAGGTACAGGAGGTGCGCGACGTGGAGGTCAAATTCCAGCCGATGAGCCTTTCCGTACTGAACGAGGGGCGCGATCTGGATCCGGACTACCGCGAGAAAATGGACGCTGCTTGGGCGCCGGCGCGCGTGGCTACAGCAATCTGGCAGAACCACCCGGAGAAGCTCTCTGCCTGGTACACCGCAATGGGCACCAAGATCCACAATGAACAGCGTGCGGACGCGACCGATCCGCATGGCTACGACGAGCTTATTGCCGAATCTCTGGAGGAAGCTGAGCTGCCCGCAGACCTGGCGAAGTACGGACACCTAAGTGCCGACGAGGAGGGCTCGTACGAGGCACAGCTGCGCGAGTCGCAGGACAAAGCCATTGAGTTGGTGGGCGATGAAGTAGGTACTCCGGTGGTGCAGCTGGGTAATGTGGCCTTCTTCGGTCCGGTGATCACCCGCATCCCGCGTGGCGAAGAGGCTGGCAAGCTGTTCGATGCATCCGTGACCTTGGCAGCAAATCCGCACTTCTTTGAGCTGAAGCGTTCCCGCACCGAATCGCCGGTAGCGGAGTAGTGCTGTAGTAGCGCTCGTGCGACGCTGGTGTAGTGCAGGTGCAGTGCTAAGGCGCAGCCCGCACGTCTTGACCGGCTAAACTGGGCACCATGCGTATTTACCTAGGTGCAGATCATGCCGGTTTTGAGATGAAGAACGTGATTAAGGATCACTTGAACTCCAAGGGCTTTGAGGTTGTGGACTGTGGCGCCCACACCTACGACGCCAACGATGACTACCCGGCCTTCTGCATCGCAGCGGCAAAGTCCGTGGTGGAAGATGAGGGCTCTTTGGGTATCGTGCTCGGCGGCTCTGGCAATGGCGAGCAGATCGCCGCTAACAAGGTTCCGGGCGCTCGCTGCGCCCTCGCATGGTCCGTGGAGACCGCCAAACTGGCCCGTGAACACAACAACGCCCAGCTCATCGGGCTGGGCGGTCGCATGCACTCCGAGGAGGAGGCGCTGGCGATTGTGGATGCTTTTGTTTCCCAGCCGTGGTCGGAGGCTGAGCGCCATCAGCGCCGCATCGACATCCTGGCCGAGTACGAGCGCACGGGTGAGGCCCCTGCACTGCCAGAAAACTAGAAGCTATCTGGATTTTTAATTATTCGCGGTGGTGTCCGATTCGATCGGTGCGCCACCGCGTTTTGCTTGCCATTCCTTCACAATGTTGGAATCCCATAGCGTGAGTCCGTGGTACTTGGTCGCTGGCTGCGGTGCGCGGCCACGTCCTGCGTAGCTGGTAAAAGTGCCACGTGCGGTACCGGAAAACTCAGCGCACTGTGATGCGGTCCAGAGCTCCGTGCCGGTTTTCTTGTCCACGATAATTGGTTCCATAAAACTAGAATTTACTCCGCTAGGATGCTGCCCACAATTGGAAATGTTGTTCTTCTACACCTGCATACCCCCGCAACAATGCAGGTTGAAGGCCATATTTTCAAACGATTTTGCAGGGCAGTGGGGGGTATGGTGTAACATCACTGAACGAAGCGGAACCCCGCTGTCGGAGTAGATCTGCGTGGCAGATTTCTTGTAAACTTCGCAGGCGAGTTCGCAATGGGAATGTCGTATAGTGGCTAATACCTCAGCCTTCCAAGCTGAAGACGCGGGTTCGATTCCCGTCATTCCCTCCAAAATTTCGGCAGCTCTCTTTTTATTGCGCATGGTCGCGATGACGGGGGAGCTGCCGTTTTGTATTTCTCGGTCAGTAGACAGTAAAGTAACGGGCGCAACGTTCGCGTGTGTGCGTGCGCCTATAGGTGCCGTCTCCGTGGGATGTTCAGAATCGGGATATGGCGCAGTTTGGTAGCGCACTCGCTTTGGGAGCGAGGGGTCGCAGGTTCAAATCCTGTTATCCCGACATTTTTTATTTTCACCCTTTTTGTTGGTGACGCCACCTTCCGGCTCGGTGCCGTGAAGTGGCGGAATGGTGCTCGCGAGCTGTATGGCTGGGGGAAATGCGAGCTTTTGATCTGTTGAGTTTTCCGTAGAGATTTTGGCTCGGGTTTTGGTTGGAGGTTCGGCTGGGGAGGGCGGAAAACTGACCCCCGCGTGTTGCGCTCGCCATTGGTTCTATAAAATTGGGCACCGACCGTATAGGTGCTGCGAGACGAATGACGACCGTGGCGCCCAAGAAGCTATCAATACACAGGAGTGTGCATTCGTGAAGAGCTCTGTAGAAAAGCTGAGCGCCACCCGCACCAAGCTCACGATTGAGGTTCCATTCGAGGAGCTTAAGCCAGAGTTCGACAAGGCCTACGCCACCCTCGCGCAGCAGGTAAACATGCCTGGCTTCCGCAAGGGCAAGGTTCCGGCGAAGATTCTGGAAGCTCGCCTGGGCCGTGGTGTTGTCCTGGATCAGGTCATCAACGAGATGCTGCCTTCTCGCTACAGCCAGGCTGTCGAGGAGAACGACGTGAAGGCTCTCGGCCAGCCGGAGATCGAGATCGCCGAGCTGGAGGATGGCAAGCACGTTACCTTCACCGCTGAGGTTGATGTTCGCCCGGAGATTGAGGTTCCGGACTTCTCTGACATCTCCGTTGAGGTTGCGCCGCTGAAGGCTGATGACGAGGCCATCGATGCGGAGCTGAAGAACCTACAGGCTCGCTTCGGCACCCTGAAGCCGGCTGATCGTGCCGTGAAGAAGGGCGACTTCGTCTCTATCGACTTGTCCGCCACCATCGATGGCGAGGCTGTTGACGAGGCAACTACCGAGGGACTGTCCCACGAGGTTGGTAACGATTCTCTGATCGAGGGACTGGATGATGCCCTGGTTGGTATGAAGGCTGGCGAAGAGTCCACCTTCACCTCCAAGCTGGTCGCTGGCGAGCACGCCGACGAAGAGGCAGAGGTTACTGTCAAGGTCGATTCCGTTAAGGAGCGCGAACTGCCGGAGCTGGACGATGACTTCGCGCAGCTGGCCAGCGAGTTCGACACTTTGGAAGAGCTAAAGGAGTCCCTGAAGGGACAGGTCGAGCAACAGCTGAAGAACACCCAGGCTGGCGAGATCCGCGATAAGGTTCTGGCCGCAGCGCTGGAGAAGACCGAGTTCGAGTTGCCTGAGGCTGTTGTTAAGGATCAGGTCGACGCTCAGATTCAGCAGATCATTCAGCAGTTCGGTGGCGATGAGAAGGTCTTCGAGTCCATGCTCGCCGCCCAGGATATGACCCGCGAGAAGTTCGAAGAGGACGCTCGCAGCTCTGCCGAGGATTCCGTACGTACCCAGCTCTTCCTGGATGCCGTTGCTGATGTTGAGCAGCCAGAGGTTTCACAGGAAGAGCTGATGGATCACATCGCCTTCACTGCAAACCAGTACGGCATGGATCCGAACCAGTTCATTATGCAGCTACAGCAGGCAGGCCAGCTGGGCAGCTTGTTTGCTGATGTTCGCCGTGGCAAGGCTTTGGCGCTGAACATTGCCAAGACCACCGTGAAGGATACCGACGGCGCTGACGTGGATCCGAAGGAGTACTTCGGTGATGTAGAGGCTGACAAGGCTGATGCCGAGAAGGCCGATAAGGCTGAGGAGGCTGAAGAGAAGCCGAAGAAGGCTCCTGCCAAGAAGTCGACCACCAAGAAGTCCACTGCCAAGAAGAGCACGGCTAAGAAGTCGACCACCAAGAAGTCCACTGCCAAGAAGGGCACGGCTAAGAAGTCGACCACCAAGAAGTCCACTGCCAAGAAGACCACCAAGAAGGCAGCGGAGAAGAAGGAAGACTAAATAGTTTCCTTTCCCGCCGGATCTCTCTGAGGTTCCGGCGGTTTTCTTTATTCTGCGGTTGGCGACCCGCGGCCTGCCGTGCGCTGACAGCGAACAACCCCGCCAGGACACCCGTTTTGCCCATGGGTGTGACTAGGCTGGGGCGCATACAAAAGTGAACTTTCGTCATACTTTCTGCAAGGAGCGAAGTTGAGTTCGGAAAACCCCAATCACAGAGACTCGGTTTACGAGCGCCTGCTGCGCGAGCGCATTATCTTCCTGGGCAGCCAGGTTGATGACGACATCGCCAACGAGTTGTGCGCCCAGATTCTGCTGCTGTCCGCAGAGGATCCGACGCGCGACATCAGCCTGTACATCAACTCCCCGGGTGGTTCCGTCACCGCGGGCATGGCAATTTACGACACGATGAAGTACGCACCGTGCGACATCGCTACCTACGGGATGGGCCTGGCGGCGTCGATGGGGCAGTTCCTGCTCTCCGCAGGTACGAAGGGTAAGCGCTATGCTCTGCCGCACGCTCGCATTATGATGCACCAGCCTTCCGCAGGCGTGGGTGGCACCGCAGCCGACATCGCCATCCAGGCGGAGCAGTTCGCTTACACCAAGCGCGAAATGGCGGAGCTGATTGCGGAGTTCACCGGCCAGACGGTGGAACAGATCACCAAGGATTCCGACCGTGACCGCTGGTTCACCGCGGAGCAGGCTAAGGAATACGGTTTCGTCGACCACGTCATCACCTCTGCGAAGGAGAGCTAAGACATGTCAGAGATGCAAATGCCAGAAATGCGATACATCCTGCCGTCGTTCGTGGAGCACTCCAGCTACGGCGCGAAGGAATCCAACCCCTATAACAAGCTGTTCGAGGAACGCATTATCTTCCTGGGTACTCAGGTCGACGATGCTTCCGCTAACGACATCATGGCGCAGCTGTTGGTACTGGAGGGGCTTGACCCCGATCGGGATATCACGATGTACATCAATTCTCCCGGCGGTTCTTTCACCAGCCTGATGGCGATCTACGACACTATGCAGTACGTCCGTCCGGACGTGCAGACCGTATGCCTTGGCCAGGCTGCCAGTGCAGCTGCAGTGCTGTTGGCAGCCGGTACCCCCGGCAAGCGCGCGGCTCTGCCCAACGCTCGTGTGCTGATTCACCAGCCCGCCACCGGTGGGGTACAGGGTCAGGTTTCCGACCTGGAGATCCAGGCTAAGGAAATCGAGCGTATGCGTAAGCTCATGGAGGAAACGCTGGCTCGTCACACCGGCAAGTCCGCCGAGCAGGTGCGCATTGATACCGACCGCGACAAAATCCTGACGGCCGAGGAGGCCAAGGAATACGGCATCGTCGATCAGGTTTTCGACTACCGTAAGCTCTCGGCACAGAAGTAGCACTCGCCGCAATTTTTGTGGTGACGCCCAGAGGCACGCTACGAAAAGACAACCCTACGTGGGGATTCTGGACTAGTTCTGGATTCATACACGTAGGGTTCACTCTTTATTAAGCGAGCCACTCTAGCGTTTTCTGTGTGGAGAATCGAAAGAAGTTTAATCGTCGAACTGTCCTCGGAGGCCTGCTAGGTACTGCGGCTGGGTTTGCAGGTATTACCGCAAACTCCCGCGCCATTGCTCGCGCTCAGGTTGGATCGGCCACGGGTTCATTGGGACCGTTGAGCTACACCGGCTCTTTGCAGGGGAACGACCAATATCTCGGGACGAACAAACTTCCTAAACAGGTGGTAACTGATGGCACCGTGCCCGTCGACGATTACCCGGGTTGCACTCCCTGGCCGTTTATCCACGGTGTGTCTTCCGGAGATCCACTGCAGGATCGAGTGATCATCTGGACTCGCATTACTCTCGAAGAACGTGACCCGGATGGTGCGCCGGGTGCAAACCCCGCAGGCGCCGAACCGAAGGTCGCCTGGACCGTTTCGAGGAATCCGGAAATGACGGACGTGGTGGCGTCGGGAACCCAAAAAGCAGTCGCAGCGCACGACTGGACCATTAAGGTCGACGTCACCGGGCTCGACGCTGAAACGACCTACTATTACCAGTTCAGTCACGATGGTAAGAACTCGATCATTGGGCGAACCCGCACTGCGACAAAGCCTGGTTCCTCTGAGGCTCGCCTGGCCGTAATGAGCTGCACCAGTTATTGGTCCTCCTACTGGACAGGGCTGCAGCTGCTTGCAGATCGCAACGACGTGGACTTGGTTATACACCTTGGCGACTACCTTTACGATTTCGTCGATGGTAATGAGGCTGTGCGCTCGCGCGTGCCATTTAGCCATCTCACACACCCCGATAACCGCGATTGGAAGAATCTCGATGAGGTTCGACGCCGTTACGCCCTCTACCGCTCAGATCCCAAGTTTGTAGCCGCACACCAGCAACATCCCTGGATGATCGTGTGGGACAACCACGATGTAGATCCCAACTACGGCAACGAACTAGAGGTCCCTGAGATCCCAATTGAAGAGACCGTCACGCTCGAAGACACCTGTCGGGCATTTTGGGAATGGACTCTTTCGCGACCGGTGAAAGCCGACGGTAGCGGCGAGTTTCTGCTGGTGGACGACGGAAGCTACCCAGAGCCAGAGGACGTTACCCTCTGCTATCGCAGCCTGGACTACGGGGACTTGCTATCTATTTCTGCAATCGATGCGCAGCTGGGACTGCCCCGATACGGGCGCGAGTTGGACAACTCGCACCTGAGTCATATCAAGGTTGGCGCGCCAACGCTGCTGGGGAAGACTCAATTCGATTGGCTATCAGAAGCTCTCCGAGGTGCGGAGAATCGTGGTGTGCTGTGGAAGGTCATTGCTAATCAGGCGTGGTTATCGCCGATGGATACACCCGACATTGTGGAAGGCTCCACAGGCGCTACCAAGGCTAAGTTTGGACTGAGTCGGTGGTCGAAGTATCCGGAGGAGAAAAAAGCGATTGTGGAGCTGTTGCGCCTAGATGTACCGAACTCCGTGATGGTCTCCGGAGATGCACACGGCAACCTCGGGTCGGACATTCTTTCGGCCTCCACTCCATTCAACCCGTACTACCCGGGGCCGGCGGGTAACAATCGCCGTTCCGGTGCACAGCAGGGCAATCGGAACGCAGGCGCGGTACGTATTGCGACAGGGAACAGTGCGCGGACGAATGCCCGTAAGTACTCCGCAGGTGTGGAATTTGCACCTAGCTCCATGGGGCGTGGTGGAGCAGATGACGCGATCGCGGGTGCCCTCCCGGTTGGGTCTGCAACTGTGGTAACAGCTACTCGTGCAGCGGAGCAGGCTCTGCTGAATCTAAATCCATCCGCGCAGTTCATGGAGTGGGCAGATCACGGCTACGGCATTGTGCACCTAACGAGAGAGTCCGCCATTTTCGAATACTGGTGGCAGGATAAGTTCAACCCGCGTGCAAACGACGTTCTGGGGCATCAAATGATTGCTTGGGCGCACGACGACCGGTCTTCTCACCCACCGCGTTATAAGCAGCAAATTGATGCGATAACGCTACACGGCTTGCCCGTGGAGCCCACCCGCGGAACTCGTCAGTCTGCGCAGGCTCCGGCTGCCGAGACAGTGCGGATGAACCCGCAGATAGACTAGAGGCAGGAGACTCGCGGGGCTTGAAGGTTCGAAGCGAATTTGGCGTGGCGCTGTAGAGTTGAAGGCCTATGAGGGTGCTAACCTAGCTGTCCCCCAAGTTCCCCTATCCAAGAAAGCCTGATAACCCACATGCCTGAAAGCGCAGAGCTCCTGAAGTGCTCTTTTTGTGGAAAGAGCCAAAAACAGGTTCGCAAGCTGATTGCCGGCCCTGGTGTATACATTTGCGATGAATGTATCGAGCTTTGTAACGAGATCATCGAAGAGGAACTGCTTGCAGTCGACCCCACTGAGGGGTCGGCAAAGCTGCCGAAGCCTGCCGCCATCGCAGAGTTCCTCGATAACTATGTGATCGGCCAGGACGAAGCCAAGCGCACCCTGGCTGTGGCTGTGTACAACCACTACAAGCGCATCCAGGTGGAAGAGTCCAACGCTGCGGCGCGTCGCTCTGACGATGAGGTGGAGCTAGCGAAGTCCAACATTCTCATGCTGGGGCCTACTGGCTCGGGCAAGACCTATCTGGCGCAGTCGCTCGCCCGCATGCTCGATGTGCCTTTCGCCATCGCCGACGCCACCAGTTTGACCGAAGCTGGCTATGTCGGTGAAGACGTAGAAAACATTCTGCTGAAGCTTTTGCAGGCCGCTGATTTTGATGTAGCAAAGGCACAGCGTGGCATCATCTACGTCGACGAGGTGGACAAGATCTCCCGCAAGTCGGAGAACCCGTCCATCACCCGAGATGTTTCGGGCGAGGGAGTGCAGCAGGCGCTGTTGAAGATTTTGGAAGGCACCGTTGCCGCTGTACCACCACAGGGTGGGCGCAAGCACCCGAACCAAGAGTTCATCCAGTTCGATACCAAGAACGTGCTGTTCATCGTGGCCGGAGCATTCTCCGGACTGGAGAACGTCATCGCCGAGCGTCGCGGCAAAAAGGGTCTGGGCTTCGGCGCGGAGATCAGCGCAAAGTCTGAGGAAGACCCAAATCCGTTCCAATTTGTGGAGCCGGAGGACTTGGTGAAGTTCGGCCTGATCCCTGAACTGATCGGTCGCCTGCCGGTGCTGACCCACGTTGGCCACCTGGACGAGGAAGCTTTGGTTCGCGTCCTGACCGAGCCGAAGAACTCCCTGGTACGTCAGTATCAGCGTCTGTTCGAGATGGATGGAGTGCGCCTGACTTTCGAGGAAGACGCACTACAGGAGATCGCGCAGAAGGCTCTAGCCCGCGAAACCGGAGCCCGTGGCCTGCGCTCCATCATGGAGACATTGTTGCTCCCGACTATGTTCAGCATCCCAGAGGATGAAGAGACCGGTGAGGTCATCATCACCGGCGCCTGCGCACGGGGCGAGGCAGAGCCGACACGGCTGAGCCATGAAGAAGTGGCGAAGCGGGATAAGAAGAGCGCCTAGTCGTGATAGAGGTCTGATGACGCCGAGGGGGCATCATCACCCTCCCCATCTTCGTCCCGCCAATCGCGGTACAGGGACGCGGCAACGGAAGAACCGATCACCGAAGAATGGGACGCGTGGGTGTAGGACGTGCCCTGGGCCGTTGGCATCGTGGTGGTGAGGAAGGCAATAACCGCGTCACAGGTAAGCCTTTGCAGTCCAGCCTCATTATCGGCAGTGGTGGAATCCATGCCGTAGAGAGCGTGGAAGGTCGCCCCTTGGGTGACGGCGAAAGAACATAGCGAAGTGATCAGCACATAAGTATCTTCCGCAGACACTCCACTGCGGAAGGCACCGATATCGTGGCCACGCATGAGCACACGGTCGATGTGCAGCACGACAGGGGAATCCTCTAATACGCCGACGCGGTGTACGAGCTGCGGATCACCTAGCAGGTTCTCCGCGACAATGAGGCGCACCGCATTGGGGTGAGTGGCGAACCGGGTGTAGGTCGCGCCGACCAGGTTTCGCATTTCACGAACGGGAGAGCGATCCATCTCCGGATTGTCGTAGCCATTGAGCGGCACTGGCCAGATGGAAGAATGTGCATATCGTAGCGCTTCTTCGAAAAGGCGATCGGGGGAACTGAGCAACTCACACGTTGGCGACAGGCGGGCTGCCTGCGCAATGGCGGCCAAGTGCTGGGGAGTAAAGGCAGCACCGACCCGCACAGCGATGTTTACTGTGGCGTTCATGGCCTGGATGTACTGCTTGTCGCCGAGTCCATACCAGGCCGCAGAGGCGGGGAGGTGGGGCTTGTTTTGCACCTGAATAGTTTATCTGTGAAGGGAGTGAAACTGCAGCGACGTGTACCGAGAACTGGCACGTGCGGGGGTGGTTTGCGGTGCTTGCGTAGCGCCGAGGAGGACGAGTCCTGCAGCTGTCCGGGTGGGTTATTACAGTGGGAAGGGATTAGAGAACATCTTCGAAAGCACTCTTAAGGAGCCCCGCGTGACCACCAATAACCAGAACGCCGTCACTGTCACCGTTACGGGTGCCGGCGGTCAGATCGGCTACTCCCTGCTCTTCCGTATCGCCAAAGGTGAAGTATTCGGCGATCGCGTGGTTAACCTGCGCTTGCTGGAGACCGAGAGCGGTGTGCAGGCAGCCCGTGGGGTAGCTCTGGAACTGTCGGATTGCGCCTACCCGCTATTGGGCGAGGTCACCATCACTTCGGATATCAACGAAGGCTTCAAGGGAGCTAACGCGGTGTTCCTGGTGGGCGCCAAGCCACGCCAGAAGGGCGAGGAGCGCGCTGATCTTCTGGCTGCTAACGGCAAGATCTTCGGCCCACAAGGCAAAGCCATCGCCGAGCACGCAGCCGATGATGTGCGCGTGATCGTGGTTGGTAACCCGGCGAACACCAACGCCGCCATTGTTGCCGCTCACGCGAAGGGGCTGGACCCACGCCGTGTGACTGCCCTCACCCGCCTCGATCACAACCGTGGTCTGGCGCAGGTAGCGGAGAAGCTAGATGTGGCCGTACGTGACCTGAAGAACATGATCGTGTGGGGTAACCACTCCGCCACCCAGTTCCCCGACGTGGCCGAGCTGACCCTGAGCGGCGAGAAGATTGCTGACAAGCTGGACGAGTCCTGGGTCGATGAAGAGTTCATTCCGCGCGTAGCCAAGCGCGGTGCGGAGATCATCGAGGTACGCGGACGCTCCTCCGCAGCCTCTGCTGCTAACGGCGCACTGGATCATATGCGCGATTGGGTGAACGGCACTCCTGAGGGCGACTGGGTTTCTGTCGCATTGCCTTCCGACGGTTCCTACGGTATTCCAGAAGGTCTCGTGTTCTCCTTCCCTTGCCGTTCCGTTAACGGTGAGTGGGAAATCGTGCAGGGTCTGGAGATCAGCCCGGCTCAGCAGGAGCGTATTGATGCGAACGTGAAGGAGCTGCAGGAAGAAAAGGCTGCGGTAGAGGCTGCTGGCCTGCTGTAGTTTCACGAACCAAACTTTTTTGCGCATATCGCCACCTGGCCTGTTGGTCGGGTGGTTTTATGTTAGGCATGACAGCCCCCACTTACCGCCCTGATCCCACCGACCACACCGACCGCCCCGCGCCGGTCCATTCCCAACTCCTCCAACAGTCTCTGTTCAGCCAACTCACCGCCCGCGCCGGGTGGCTGCTGCCGGGGATTCCGGAACCAATTCTGCGGGTGCTGGGCACTCGCACCAACTCCGACGGTGATCGTCTGGATGCTGATGTCCGTGCGTCGATCCTGACCCTCAACCTGATCCACCCCGATGACTACTCCAAGCAACCAGTAGACAAGACCCGCGAGGTCGTGGAGAGTTCCGCCTACCTGGGTGGCGGGCATGTGCCCTCCGTCGGCTCGGTTGTGGAGGAACATATCCGCGGCGTGCGAGTCCGCCACTATCGACCCACCGGCGCGGCCTCACCGGAAGTGGAGCTGCCCACCCTGGTGTACTTCCACGGTGGCGGCTGGGTCGTTGGTTCCCTCGATTCCCACGATTCCACGTGCCGCTGGCTTTGTGAACGAGCCCGCGTGGCTGTGCTCTCCGTTGACTATCGTCTGGCTCCGGAACATCCTTTCCCCGCCGCGCCCGACGACTGCTGTGCCGTGGTTGAGGCGGCGATGGTGGGGGAGGTTAAGGGCGTCAATAAGAAAAGGGTGGCCGTCGGCGGCGATTCGGCAGGAGGCAACCTCGCCGCAGTGGTGTGCCTGCGCCGCAAGCGGGAAGGGGCGGAGCAGCCGCGGGCGCAACTGCTTTTTGTGCCGGTGACGGACCTTTCGACACTCGATACCCCTAGTTATCGCGAGTTCGCCAAGGGGTACTTCCTTACTCATGTGCATATGCAGTGGTATCGCGATCAATATCTGACCGACGAGGCACAGCGTAGGGATCCGGATGTTTCTCCGCTGCTGGCTGACGATGTGAGCGGTCTGGCTCCGGCCTATGTTGCCGTCGCTGGGTTCGACCCGCTGCGTGACGAAGGTGCGGCTTACGCGGAGAAGCTGCGGAAGGCAGGTGTGCTGGTTTCTTTCCGACGCCACCCCGGCCTGATCCACCCTTTCGTGAATTCTACGGGCGTATGGCGCAATGCGGGGCGAGCACTGGACGAAGCGGCGGGAGTGTTGCGGGCGGCGCTCGAGATGTAGGCGGGGTGTACGACGTGTCCGAGCCGTCTACTAGACTTGGCTAGCGTGAGTGACTCCAGTTCTAAGGCAAATGGCTCTAACACGATTGGTGCTGACCGCTCGGCACAGCTACCTGCGGCATGGGACCCCGCCGCGGTAGAGGAAAACCTGTACCAGGGGTGGGTGGATTCCGGCTACTTCAAGGCTGACCCTGCCAGCGATAAGCCCCCGTTCAGTATTGTGCTGCCACCGCCAAACGTGACTGGCCAGCTGCACATGGGCCACGCGCTGGACCACACGCTGATGGATGCGATGGCCCGCCGTAAGCGCATGCAGGGCTTTGAAGTTCTCTGGCTCCCGGGTTCCGACCATGCAGGTATCGCTACTCAGACCAAGGTAGAGGCTAACCTCAAGGAATCTGAGGGTAAGGATCGCTTCGACTACGGCCGCGAGGACTTTATCGACAAGGTCTGGGAGTGGAAGGAACAGTACGGTGGCGTGATCCAGCGCCAGATGCGTGCCATTGGTGATTCCGTGGACTGGTCCCGCGAGCGCTTCACGTTGGATGATGGCCTCTCCCGCGCCGTGCAGACCATGTTTAAGGAGCTTTTTGACGCCGGCTTGATCTACCGTGCGAACCGCATGGTGAACTGGTCTCCTGTGCTACAGACCGCAATCTCTGACATCGAGGTCGTGTACTCCGAGGACGAGGGTGAGCTGGTGAGCATCCGCTATGGCTCTCTGGACGATGCCGAACCACACGTGATTGTTGCGACGACGCGTGTGGAAACAATGCTGGGTGACGTGGCCGTAGCTGTGCACCCAGAGGATGAGCGCTATGCGGATCTGGTGGGCAAGAGCCTGCCACACCCGTTCCTGCCGGATCGCCAGATGATCGTGGTTGCTGACGATTACGTGGACCCCGAGTTCGGTACCGGTGCCGTGAAGATCACCCCGGCACATGACCCGAATGACTTTGCGATGGGGCAGCGCCACGACCTGCCGATGCCGGTGATTATGGACGAAACTGGTCACATCGCGGGCACGGGCACCGAGTTCGACGGCATGGAACGCTATGAAGCGCGAGAGAAGATTCGCCTAGCACTTGAAGAGCAGGGGCGCATCGTGGCACGTAAGTTCCCCTATGTGCACAGTGTGGGGCACTCCGAGCGATCCAAGGAAGCTGTGGAACCGCGCCTGTCCGAGCAGTGGTTCGTCAAGGTGGACGAGCTGGCAAAGATGTCCGGCGATGCAATCCGGTCTGGCGATTCGGTAATTCACCCAGCCTCCCAGGAACCACGCTGGTTCGACTGGGTGGATGACATGCACGACTGGTGTATTTCTCGCCAGCTGTGGTGGGGCCACCGCATCCCGATCTGGTACGGGCCGAACGGCGAGATCGTGTGCTGTGGTCCGGATGACGAAGCTCCGACGGGCGAGGGATGGCGTCAGGATGAGGACGTGCTGGACACGTGGTTCAGCTCCGCTCTGTGGCCGTTCTCCACGATGGGTTGGCCGGATAAGACCCCGGAGCTGGAGAAGTTCTATCCTACCAGCGTGCTGGTGACGGGCTACGACATCCTGTTCTTCTGGGTTGCGCGCATGATGATGTTCGCCACCTTTGCCTCCAAGCACACTACTGAGGTGCTGGGCACGGGCAACGAGGGGCGCCCGCAGATTCCGTTTAAGGATATTTTCCTGCACGGCCTGGTACGAGACGAGCATGGCCGTAAGATGTCCAAGTCCTTGGGTAACGGCATTGACCCGATGGATTGGGTGCGCGATTACGGTGCGGATGCGCTGCGCTTTACCCTGGCTCGTGGTGCTAACCCGGGCTCTGATCTGCCGGTAGGCGAGGACGCGGCACAGTCTTCCCGTAACTTTGCCACCAAGTTGTACAACGCCACGAAGTTCGCGTTGATGAACGGCGCGCACGTCGGCGAGCTGCCCGCCCGCGAGACCCTAACGGATGCCGACCGCTGGATTTTGGACCGCCTGGAGGAAGTACGCCAGCTGGTCGACGATGCACTGGATCGCTACGAGTTCTCCCTGGCCAACGAGAACCTTTACCGTTTTGCTTGGGGCGAGTTCTGTGACTGGTACCTAGAAATCGCAAAGGTGCAGATCCCGCGCGATTGGGATAGCGCTACGCAAGAACAAGTGCAGCGCGGCATTAATACTCAGATCGTGCTGGGACGAGTACTGGATGCGGTACTGCGTCTGCTGCACCCCGCCATGCCTTTCGTGACCGAAACGCTGTGGAAGGCGCTGACCGATGGGGAAGAGGGCTACTCCGATTCCCTGGTCACCGCCGAGTGGCCAGGCGTTGATCTGACCAATGGGGGCGTAGAGACGGATGCCGCTGCAGTACGCCGCATGGCAGATGTCGACAAACTGGTCACGGAGCTGCGTCGTTTCCGCAGTGATCAGGGCGTGAAACCATCCCAGAAGGTACCTGCTGCGCTGGACTTCGCCGCTGCCGACTTGGTCGAATTTGAAGAAGCCGTGCGTTCCCTGGTGCGCCTGGAGACCCCTGCTGAGGGATTCGCGGAGACGGCCTCCATTGAGGTGCGCCTGTCTCAGGCGACCATTGCGGTACAGCTGGATACCTCCGGCACCGTCGACGTGGCTGCCGAGCGCAAGCGCCTGGAGAAGGATCTGGCGGCTGCACAGAAGGAACTCGACAACGCAGCGAAGAAGCTGGGCAATGAGAACTTCCTTTCCAAGGCGCCGGAGAAGGTCGTCGAAGGCATCCGCGAGCGCCAGCGTGTGGCGCAGGAAGAGTTCGATCGCATTACCACCCGACTGGAAGGCCTGCCACAGGCATGACCGAAGAGACAACTGGGGAAAACTACCCAGATGAGGTGACCCTCGACGAGGCCGGCCTGGCCCTGCCCCTCGACCATCTGGGCGCCGATGAGGCTGAGGAGGCGTCAACCCCAGAAAGGCCCATCACCCCCGACGACCTTGCGGCTTTGGCAGAGGTCGATGCGGAGCTGAACCAGCGTTGGCCCGAGACGAAGATCGACCCGACGCTGGAGCGCGTGGAGTTGCTGATGGATCTGCTTGGCCACCCCGAGCGGACGTTCCCTGCGATCCATGTGGCCGGGACGAATGGCAAGACCTCCGTAGTGCGGATGATCGAGTCTCTGATGCGGGCGTTCCACCGCCGAACCGGGCGCACCACCAGCCCGCATCTGCAGATCGTGACTGAGCGCATCGCCATTGACGGCCGCCCGATGCACCCGCGCGACTACGTGGACACGTGGCGTGACATCCAGCCGATGGTGGAGATGGTGGATGCGAAAAGCCAAGCCGAAGGCGGTCCGCAGATGAGCAAGTTCGAGGTGCTCGTGGCCATGGCCTATGCGGCCTTCGCCGATGCTCCGGTGGACGTGGCCATTATCGAAACCGGCATGGGTGGACGCTGGGATGCGACCAACGTGGTGAACTCCGATGTCGCAGTGATTACGCCCATCGGCCTGGATCACATGGATTACCTGGGTGACACCCTCGAGCAGATTGCAGGTGAGAAGGCCGGCATCATTAAGACCCGGTGGGATGCTGATGACCTGCTGACCCCGCCGGATAACGTGACCATTGTTGCGGAGCAGGAGCCCGAAGCGATGCGCGTGGTTTTGGAAGAAGCCGTAGCGAAGGATTCTGCAGTAGCCCGCGCTGGCAGCGAATTCGGTGTGGTATCCAGCCGCATTGCCGTAGGCGGTCAGAGTCTGACGATTCGCGGATTGGCTGGCGAGTACGAGGACATTTTCCTGCCACTGTCTGGTGAACATCAGGCGCGCAATGCTGCCGTAGCGCTGGCGGCAGTGGAGGCTTTCTTCGGCGCCGGTGCGAAGCGTCAGCTAGATGTGGATACGGTGCGAAAAGGTTTCGCTTCCGTCGCCTCGCCCGGCCGTCTTGAGCGGGTGCGTTCCACCCCGAGTGTATTTATTGACGCCTCGCACAACCCCCACGGCGCGAAAGCGCTGGCGGCGGCGATCGACCGCGACTTTGAATTTCGCAAACTGATCGGCGTGGTGGGTGTGCTAGGGGACAAGGACGCCCGGGGCATCCTCGCTGCACTCGAACCTGTGATGGACGAGGTTGTGGTGACCGAGGTGAACTCTCCGCGCGCGTTGCCTGTGGATGTGTTGGCGGAGTATGCGCGTGACGCTTTCGGCGAGGAGCGTGTGCACGTAGCTACCAACCTGCCGGGTGCCGTGGAGCTGGCTACGCAACTGGCCGAGGATGACGAAGATGGCGTGCTGTCTGGTGCAGGCGTACTGATCACTGGCTCGGTGGTGACCGCTGGCGAGGCGCGCACGCTATTTGGCAAAGAGCCAGCCTAAGGCGTTCGACGCGGCGCTGCCGAGTTCCGATTAGGTCTTGCTGGGTCTAATTGGGTCTAATAGGGCTGACGGCTTAAGACAATTATGAGTGCGTCAAAAGAAGAGCGAGCAAGGAGCTGCAGAAACCGTGGCACAGAACTCTCACAAGCGCAATAAGGCTGATGAGCAGGGCGAGTACGGCCCACTTGGTCCCGGCCAGGCGCCGGCCAACGATCCGCTGAAGGGTCTGCGAGGAGTCATGGCCGGCACTCACATCATGGAAGCCATCGTGATCCTGCTGGTGCTTACCGTAATTACCCGCGTAGATGCTGGTGCCTCGGCCACGACGTTCAATATGGTCTACGTGATCGGCTTGGGAGTGGCCATGATCGTCGCGGCTTTCCTGCAGAAGCTTAAGTGGGCGGACTGGTTGAATATTGGGTTGCAGGTGTTAGCTGTTGCGGGCTTTATCGTGCACCCGGCGATGGGCGCCATGGGCGTGATCTTTGCCCTGTGCTGGTGGTACATCTACCACCTACGTTCGAACCTGATGCGGCGTATGCAGCGTGGTTTGCTGCCTTCGCAGCACCTCGACGAAGAAGGAAATGTGCGGCGTCCGGCTACCCCCGCGGACTGATCTTCATGACGCCACATTTGCAACAGCTTTAACATCCGCAACACTCACCTGGGAATACCCTTAGAAGGGGGTAAGGTGTCCACTACCCCCGAATGTGGTTTATTATGCGGGCATGACGTTGACGCGCCGTGCATTCTTCCGCTCTTCCACCGCCCTTGGTGCCGCAGTTGGTGGCACTTTCCTCTTCGCTAACCGCAACAACATGGGGGTCTTTTCCTCCGCCGATAACACCCACCCCGCCGAAGTACCGACCCCAAGTGAGCCAGAAGCTTTCACGGGGACGGGAATCGGCGTCAACCAAAAAGGCCAGCTTCCCGGCGGTACCGGGTACCTCACGATTACCTTTCCACCCGCTGCGCCTGAGGGGGCGCAGGCAACCCTGCGCTTCGAGTTCGCCGGCGGGCGCACCGAGGATCGCCCTGTACATGCTGAGGCGCACGACCGCGAAGATGATTCTGCGCTGAAGTCCGATCCCGTCGAACTGCCGGAGGGTGCTACCGCCGTGTGGCTGCCCGGTGAGGAAAACGACCCTGCAACGCGCTTGCACCTACACATTGTGGAAGCCCCCAAGGGGCAGGAAGAGCAGATCTTTGGCGCTGGAATTGCGCCTTATGCCGCGCCGATAAATCTGCCCTCTAATCCGGCGGAGCTGCAGAGCAGCCTGGAAACTGGCGCTGCGGGTGTAGCGGGTTCGCTAGCCCTGGCGGGAACCATCGCTGGCATTCTTGCCTCCAGCGGGTTGGCAGTTCCGGGATTGCCCGCTCCGGGTGCGCCTGCCGGTGGTGGAGCGAATGTCATTGATGGCCTGCGTGTGGTTTCTCGCCGCGAGTGGGGTGCGAATGAAGCGCTGATGGGGTGGACGCCCCGCTTCACTCGCGCACAGCTGATTACCGTGCACCACACCGCAATGGCCACCCCGGCCAACGGTGATTACGCTGCGAATGTCCGCAGTATCTATGGTTTCCACGCCTCCAGCGCTAACGGCGGCCGTGGCTGGGGCGACATCGGTTATCACCTGCTGATCGCCCCCGATGGCACCGTGTTCCAAGGACGTTCCACCGGTATGGATGGCCAGGCTGTATTCCAACCGGGTAGCTTGGGCGGTACGCCAATGTCGGTCACCGCAGGTCACGTGTACAACGCGAATGATGGAAACATTGGTGTGTGTTTGCTCGGTAACTTTATGACGCAAACCCCGACCCCCGCCGCCATCAATTCTCTCGTGCGGGTTCTGGGGCACCTGTGCCGTGGCTTGCGTCTGGATCCACGTGGCAGCGTGCGTTATGTAAACAATGCCGCCCGCCTGAATCTGACGCGCCGAACCATTACGGGCCACCGTGACTGGGGTGATGTATCTACCGCGACGGCGTGCCCGGGTGACCGTGCGTACGCGCTGATGGATCAGGTGCGCAGTCGTGTTTAACGCTGCAGGTGTCGCACTGCACACGGGGTGGCCATGTGTAGAATTGCTGACATGACTGAACGCACTCTGATTCTGATCAAGCCCGATGGTGTTAAGAATGGCCACGTGGGCGAAATTATCTCTCGCATCGAAAAGAAGGGTCTGAAGCTCGTGGAGCTGGACCTGCGTACCGCTGATCGTGAGACCGCGGAGAAGCACTACGCCGAGCACTCCGATAAGCCTTTCTTCGGCGAGCTGGTGGACTTCATCACCTCTGCTCCGCTGGTAGCAGGCATCGTAGAGGGCGAGCGCGCCATCGAAGCTTGGCGTCAGCTGGCTGGCGGCACCGATCCAGTATCCAAGGCCACCCCTGGCACCATCCGCGGCGACTTCGCACTCTCTGTTGCGGAGAACGTTGTTCACGGCTCTGACTCCCCGGAGTCCGCAGAGCGCGAGATTGGCATCTGGTTCCCGAACCTGTAAACAGCAGCTTGCAAAGAAACCGCGGACGCAATCGCATCCGCGGTTTCTTTTATTCGTAAGAGTTAAAGGTCACAGGGTAGATTGTGGGTTAAGTAAAGAAAAGTGTGTCTTTTCCGGGCGTGTTGCGGTTATTTGATCCAGCCTTTTTGGATGCCGAGGTTGTGTTGGTAGCTGGTGTCGATGGCGGTGTCGTATTCTGCTGGTGCAC
>NZ_JBWJFG010000014.1:0-28603 GCF_056388495.1 Corynebacterium sp. TUM25020
AAGCTGAAACAAGTCACAAAGCAAAAGACATACAATGCATCAGAATCAACACAAAGGTTGGTCAACAAAGTATCTAAACTTGGTTCATCACGCTATTGAGTTCTCAAACAACCTACGCACACAACAAGCAACACCACATCAACAGTGGCAGCCACATTGCGACGGATTACGAGTGTAAAGCAACCGTGAATCAAAAGCAAATTCCCGGTAAACAACCCGTTGCACTCGCACACAACAAAAGACTGTTTTTACAGCTAAAGTGATTAGCCAGACACGCTCATCAAAGGCTTGCTGCAAGCTACTCACTCACAGCGCCGTGTCGCGCTGACTCGAATAAATGTACACACACCCCAACACAAACACAAACACAAAGGTCAGAGGTGAAAATTAGGAGTTTCTGCCCCGAACTTTAAGGGCTAACTTCAGGCTTCTGCACGGATCCCCAGATTGTCCCTCATGGTCTCGTTCGCAGTATCGAAGCGTGCGAGTTTAGCGCGCAATCCCACCAGTACGATTCCCAGCAAAATGACCGCTGCAGTTAGGAAGATTCCTGCGTATCCGATTAGACCTTGCACCGTCCTAACGTTGTTCGATGCGCCTGCCAAGATCCCGCCCAGCGCACCGGAAATCATCAACCACGCCAGAATGACTGCGATCCACTTTTTCCAGCCGTTAAGGCGATTGTTTATCCAGAAGCTGATTATCGCGATCACAGGGAAGAATGCGACTATTCCTCCAGTTGCCAAGACCGCCAACACAATGAGCTGCCCTGATAACTGTGGGTCGAAATCCGCCACATCAGGAAATAGTGCGTCAAGTAAGAAGAACTCCGCGACGCCTAGAAGTAGCGCTAGTGCAATCGCCGAAAGCCCCTTTATCATCGCGCCTATTGCCTGTGCATACCAATCTCGCCGCTCCCCCGAGAGCACCAACCAGTTGTTAAGGCTTAAGCCCATCGTTTCACCCATCAAGCAAGCGAAAATTAGAACCATCAAGAACGCCGGATACATCCACATTGCTCCGCCTGTCGTGAGGCCGCTAGCGAACCAGCCGACTACTCCGCTGGTTGTGGTTACGAAAACGGCGAGCGCCGACCATGCCATAGTGCGCTCGATACGCCAGGTGACAAGGTAAGCCAGCGCCGAAGGAGCGTTTCCGGCCTTTTCTTGTCGACGCCACCTCGAATCCGCGCTGAACACTCCAGCCACAAAGCCTAATGCCCCACCACCGGCACGCTTAGTCGTGTCACGATCTGCACCTTCATTGACGCTTGAATCTGGGCTAGCTTGAGCCTTTTCTTTGTCGTTGATGACGTCACTGTTTTCCCCTGCACGTGCTATACCTCCGATAATGCAGGCGAGATTCACTGCCACGTACGTCGCCAAAAAGTAGGCAAAGATGGGGCCGGGTTGAGCAGCCAGAGCCAAAAGTAAGCAGCCCAGCGCGAGAGTCCCGCCGCCTACCAATGCAGTGATGGGCATGAGAATACTAAAGTTACGGCGAATATCTGACGTGCCGAATCCCAGAGCTCGAAGTTGAGCTTTGTTCCAGACCACTTTAAGCGGCTGAATTCCCATACAAAGCCCACACAGCACAGCCAAACCGATCGAGAGCCAGTCGATGTCTTGTCTAATTAACGTCAAGTAGAGCAACGGCATAAGGAAACCGAAGCCAAGAACTAAGCTCCCGGCGCCAGCACGCAGCTGCCGCATAGCAAGCTTCCAATGAGTCCCCCACGGAAGAGGTGGATGGGCATTCTGCATCGCTGAGGCTATCTTTGAGGATCCGACTGTCGATGTCGGGGAAGACATTGGCATTAGAACTCCCTTCCGGTGAGCGCCAACACAGCCTGTTCTAGATCCGCGCTAGCTACGCGCACACCACTGCCCTCGATGCGGGCAGCGAGGGCTTGGACATTGTCACTTTCCAGTCCGTGAGTGTCGAGCACCACGCGTCGCAGCCCGGAGGATGTGGCGTCACTAAGCACGGAACCAGCAGCCTCAAGCTCCCCGAGCGTGGCCTCGACGGCCGTGGCGGAACCAGAGAGAATCGCGATGCGCTCGGTGATGGATTCGAGGGTGCCGACGCCGGTGATACGTCCCTTGTCGAGAAGGACGACGGAATCAAGGATGCGGGCTGCGTCGTCTACGTGGTGGGTAGAGAGGATGAAAGTTCGCGGGTTCCGTTCAACGTCTTGCAGAAGGTGCTTGTAGAACAGCTCGCGATTCTGCACATCAAGGCCCAGGTAAGGCTCGTCGAGGAGGGTGATGGGACACTGTGCCGCCAGGCCAATGACGATCGAAACCAAGGATTTTTGGCCGCGCGACATCTGGGCTAGAGGCTTGCGAGTATCAATGTCGAAGTCTTCGCAGAGCTGGCTGGCAAAGTGCGTGTCCCAGGTTTCCCAACGTGTGGCGACGACTTTAAGCAGTTGCTTGACCTTGATGTCCGCTGGCCACGGCACATCGGGGCCGGCGAGGATCAGGCGATTCAGTACCGAACTATTGTCGTAGACCGGCTGGCCGCCGATGAGGATCTCTCCTTCTACTCTTAGCTGACCGGCGATGGCACGCAATAGGGTGGTCTTGCCCGCGCCGTTCCGTCCGATCAAGCCATAGACGCGGCCTCCTGCGAGGTGAGAGGTTGCGCCATCGAGAGCGCGGGTGGTTCCGAGCTTGCGACGGACGTCCCGCAGCTCGATATCGAGAGCGGAGGCAGGGGTTCTGCCGATGGATTGAGAGCCGTTCATTCGTACAGTCCTCTACTTTCTGCGACTTTGTCCATGAGGGTTTTGAGTTGCGTGCGATTCATGCCCAATTTGGCGGCTTCATCCACGAGGGGAACCAGATAGCTGGCTGCGAAAGCCTCCTTGCGCAAAGCCAGAATTGTCTCGCGAGCGCCGTGTTCCACGAACATGCCGACACCGCGACGCTTAGATAAAACGCCCTGATCGACGAGCAGTGACAACCCTTTTCTGGCGGTGGCGGGGTTGATGCTGTGAAACTCTGCGAGTTCGTTTGTCGAGGGGGCGCGTTCACCTTCAGGAAGTGACCCATCCACAATCGCATCCGCAATGAGGTCTGCGACCTGCTGGAAAAGCGGTGTTGATGATTCGTCCACGGGGCACCTTCTTCAATGAGCGTCTAAACAAGTCCCCAGCTTTCACTGAGAGAAAACACCTTTGGTTAGCTGGTTGGTTACTTGTGTAACTAACCATACCACAGAGTTTTCAGGCATGCTGGAGAGAAAGAACAAACTACTAACGAAACGAAAAGAGCAATGAACAATGTTGGAAAGAACACAGGTCTATGTCGACACGTCTTACCTGCTTGCAAGCTTTTATAACTCCTGGGATACAGGCGCTCGCGCGCAGTTAGAAATCGACCTTCCGGAGGTCGTCTCCGTACTTGGACAGATGATCCAAGACCAACTGAAACAGCCCATTCACCGGCAGTTTTGGTACGACGGCATCCCCGACTCCGGACCACACCGCTACCAACGTTCCCTCCGCAGCGAACCGGGCGTGCAACTGCGCGCTGGCCAGCTCATTGAATGGGGCGACCGTCGCACACAAAAAGCAGTCGACACGCGGCTTGTGGCGGATCTCGTTATCGCTGCGATGAAGCGTCAGGTATCGGATATCGTGCTTGTTTCTGGCGACGCCGACATGTTGCCCGGCGTCGAAGAGGCAGTCGCCGCAGGCATCCGTGTGCACCTCTATGGCTTCGGTTGGGATTCCATGTCCTCCGCACTGCGATTCGCCTGCGATACAACGACGATCTTGGATCCCCGCGAGGACTTCCGGGACACGATGCGCCTGCAAATCTTGGAAGGCCCACTGCCCGCCGGCGAGCAACCAGAGCAGCCCGAAGAAAAACCATTGGGCGATGCAGAAGCACCAGCGGACTCCAGCCCCTGCGTGCTTACCTCCGCAGACGTTCCCGGCAACAGCGCCAGCGCAGGCGACGGTACTAACGCAAAGGACGACACGCGCGATAACGAAGAGGAAGGTGCCAGCGACACCCCCAGCGCGGAAAACCCCACTGAGGAGACCGGGAACAAACCTGGAGAGGAAGGCACAGACCAACCTCCCGCACAACAGATTCCGGCGCCCGTGCGCAGTGGCCCCGCCGCCACTTCGCGTGGCGCCACCACCCACTCAACGTCTGCTCCTTCGCCGACTCCTACTCCGAACTCCATGCCGGAGCGAACCCCAGAACCAGAGCGGGACAGTTCAACTGATAAGGCGGAGAAGCCGGAGGCGGTGGCGTCACCAGAAAAGACAGCGGACGAAGCACCGAAGCCAAAGCCGCGCCCGAACCCCGGCATGATGGCGCGACACCGCAAACTGCGTAGCCGCTACGTTCCCCTACCGAATGAGGTGTGGGCAACGGCGGGCGAACAAAGTCCCTCGGATATCGGCCAGCAGTACGCCGTGTGGTGGTTTGACAACGTGGCCAACGAGGAGCAGCGCGACAATGCCCACCTGCTTTCTGGCGGTGGCTTGCCCCCGGAAATCGATCGGCCGCTATTGCAATTCGCCTGCGAGACGCTCCACGAATACACGCTTTCCGAAGCTCAGCGCGTAGGCCTGCGCGACGGATTCCACTCCGGCATTAGGGCAATCATGCTGCGCTAAAACGGTGGGGCAACAGGGATTGTCCGGGGTGTGTGTAAAAATGAAACAATGAGCTCAAGTTCTGTTCCGCGGGCCGACCGGACAGTACCGTTTACCAAGGACGCACTGTCGGCGCGCCAAACTCTCTTACGCTTGGCCATCACCGGCATGCTTGCTTTCGCTGGAGCCACCGTGGGGTGGTTCATCATGGCGAAGACGAACTTCCCTGCGTTTACAAGCAGTTTTGTACTGCGGGGCCTTACGACGGCCGCAATTGTCATCGTGGTCGTACTAACCGGCCTGGCCTGCTATTGGTGGACTTATCCAACAAAGTGGATGGTCGGCAAGCGCGCCAATAAGGAGGCATCTCGCGGCACGGATCGTCCTGAGCTACGCCCCTGGGCCTCTATAGTGTTGCAGCTGGTGATGTACCTCGCCCCTGCTGTTCTTGTACTGGCAGCTTTGGGAATCCCGCTAGCAGCAACGCAGCTTTACCTCGGTGGCATCAGCGTGGACCAAGCGTTTCGTACGCAGTTCCTTACACGCATGACGGACCACCTGGGCTGGGAGGACATGGCATACCTGGATCAGCCCTCGTTCTATCCGGGACTGTGGTTCTTTAGCGGCGGACTTTTCGCCCGCACGTTCGGCCTCGCCGGCTGGGTCGCGATGCAACCCTGGGCACTGATCACTATGGCCATGTCGGCCAGTATGTTGGTGCCAGTGTGGCAGCGCATCTGTGGATCCTTGCCGATCGCTGCCGCATTGGCACTGGTCACTGTCACGGTGACGCTAACCGTGGGTGGCGATGAACCCTACGCCGCGATCGTGGCAATGGGCATGGCACCGGCGTTTATTATCGCCCGGCGCGCACTACACGGCGGTCGCTTCGCATTGGTTGGATCCATCCTGTACCTCGGGCTATCGGCCAACCTCTACACGCTGTACACCGCCATTTCCGCGTTGACGGTAATAGTGGTGGCCGTGGCCGGTGCCGTCACCGCTCGCGCACTAAAGCCACTTATCAGACTGGTGATGATCGGTATGGGTTCCATGGCTATTGCGCTATTGGGATGGGCGCCATACCTTTGGGCACTTCTTACCCAACCCCATGGGCCTACGGGCACCGCACAGCACTACCTGCCGGAAGTTGCTACACAGGTGCCGACTCCCTTCTTCGAATCCGCCGTCATCGGCATTCTTTCGCTTATCGCGCTGATGTGGTTCGTACTCCGCCGTAAAGACGGTGATGTTCGCGCCCTGACTTACGGGCTCATCGTGTGCTACGCATGGGTTGTGTTGTCACTGCTTGTGACGGTATTCGGCACCACGCTTCTGGGATTCCGCGTGGCAGTCCCCATCAGCATCATCCTTGCTGTGGCCGGCGTGCTTGCCATCGCGGATATGCGACTGGTGTACATGCCGCAGATGCTGTCACCAGAGTTCCGGAAGGCCGGGGGCACAGTTTCGATAAGCCGCGTGTTGGTCATCGTGATGGCCATCTGTGGCATTCACTACGCCACGCAGATTCCTACCGCCCACGAAAGCTATATCGACACGGCCTATACAGATACCGACGGGGACGGAAAGCGCGGCGACAAGCTCCCAGGCGACTCCGCCGTGTACTACCAAAAGGTGGATCAAGTTCTTTCCGAAGAGCTCGGTGGCCGGGCGGATAAGGTGCTACTCACAGACGAGAAGAGCTTCATGGCCTACTACCCCTACCACGGTTACCAGGCCTTTACCGCGCACTACGCCAACCCAATGGGAGAATTCGCCCGCCGTAACGAGGAGATCGAACGCTGGGCGAAAATCACCAAACCCAAGGACTTGCTGGCAGCTATGGACGAGGCAGAAAAGGCTCATGGCTGGAAGGCGCCAGATGCACTATTGGTACGGGGACAGCTGGACCTTGCTGACAACAAGGAAAAGGAGACTAACAAGGCGGAGGCTAAGAACGAGGCAATTGATGCCGATCGGGTCAACCGTCCGCTTCCAAAGGTGAAGGGGGCCGGAAATGGCACATTCACCTATTTGGTAGCGGATGACCTTTATCCCAACCAGCCGAATGTACGTTTCCGCCCCATCGAATTCGAAGCAAGTGCGTTTGCTCGGGGCTGGAATCTGCACCAGGTGGGGCCGTTCGTCATCGCCGTACGCCAGCGTTAAACGCCTCGCTCAGACACTGAGATGTGGGCGTCGAACCGCAGACCACTTCCTGAGGGGCGCCACAGAACATCATTTTCGTAACATTAATTGACTGAAGTCCCAGAAATCAGGCCGTTTGAGTTCTACGTTCGCTCCTTTGTGTCCTACAATTACCTGTTGTGTCTAAAGTTCAGCAGCCAACAGGGAAACTAAAGTTAGCGTCCATCGTCTCGGGCCTCATCGGCTTATTGATGTTCCTTTCTTTGCCTTTCCTGCCTGTAAACCAGGTGCAGTCCTCTTTTAACTGGCCTCAGGACGAAGAACTCACATCTGTCCAGGCGCCACTGATCTCCTATGTCCCCCAAGACGTAGACATCACGGTGCCCATCAAGCAGATCCGAGATCTGGACAATGGAGCGACAAACATCCTGTCGACCCTGCCACCAGAGTCCACGGAAGCTACACTGCGTGGCCTTTTCGTTCGCTCCACAGACGACAGCCTTGACGTCGTCGTGCGAAACATCGTGCCACTAACCATCAATAAGGATGCCCTGAAGCAGCTGCCGGATGACGCCAAGCTGCACATCACCTCGGACTACGAGACCACCCACGCCTGGGTTCCGGACGCGGAAAAAACCCTGGACTACCCGCTCGATTCCACCATCAATGACGATGTCCGCCCGGCTTTGACTGGTATCTACACGGACATCAAGAACACCGAGAAGAACTCGCAGGACACAATCGGCGCTGATTTCCAGGCACGCGTCACCGTCGATTCGCGCTTTACGTCCTCCCCCTCGGTCATCAAATATCTGGCCATCTTCGTAGGCATCGTCGCCACCGCGATTTCGCTGTACTGCCTATACCGCATCGACATCCTAGATAAGCGCACTACCTCCCGCCGCTTGTTCCACCGCAACTGGTGGAAGCCTCGCCCGCTGGACGGCGTAGTGGGGTTCATCCTGCTGGCCTGGTACTTTGTTGGCGCCAATACCTCGGACGACGGCTACCTGCTGACTATGGCCAAGGTATCCGGCGAATCCGGCTACATGGCCAACTACTACCGCTGGTTCGGCGTGCCGGAGTCTCCTTTCGGCTCCCCGTTCTATGACCTACTTGCACTGATGACGCACGTCAGCAGCGCCTCCATTTGGATGCGCCTGCCTTCGCTTATCGCAGGAATCGTCACGTGGCTCATACTTTCCCGCGAGGTCATGCCGCGCCTTGGCACCAAAATCAACCAGCGCAAGGTCGCCCATTGGACCATGGCCGCCACTTTCCTGCTGTTCTGGATGACATTCAACAACGGCACGCGACCCGAGCCAATCATCGCCGTACTGTCCTTGCTAGCCTGGGTCTCCTTTGAGCGCGCCATTGCCACACACCGCCTGCTGCCCGCCGCAGTCGGCACGATCATCGCCACTCTGGCTCTGGGCGCCGGCCCGACAGGCCTTATGGCTGTATCGGCGCTGCTGGCTTCCCTGGGTGCCTTGATCCGCATCCTCACTCGCCGCCTTCCGCTGCTGGGCGCTGAAAAGGGCGCCCCCAAGAAGACGGTTTTCGTGGCCATTCTGGCGCAGGTCGCACCTTTCTTGGCCGCGGGCACTGCCATCCTCACAGCCGTTTTCGCTGACCAGACTCTTCGCACCGTCGCCGAAGCCATCAAGCTTCGCGGCGAAATCGGTCCATCTATGCACTGGTACGACGAGTTCCGTCGCTACGAGGCGCTCATGGAACAGACCGTCGACGGCAGCTTCCCGCGTCGCTTCACCATGGTCATGCTGTTCTTCTGCATCGGCATTGTCGTGGCTGCCATGCTGCGCAACGGACGCATCGCCGGCGCGGCGAAAAGCCCGTCCACTCGCCTACTGCTGGTCACCCTGGGCACCCTGTTCTTTATGACGTTCACGCCTACCAAGTGGACCCACCACTTCGGCGTGTTCGCCGGTATCGGCGCAGCGCTTACCGCATTGGCCGCGGTGGCCGCATCGCGCTTCGCCCTAGAAACGAGGCGCAACCAGATCCTGTTCTTGGGTTCTACCCTGATGCTGTTCGCCTTCACGCTCGCCGGCCCCAACGGCTGGTGGTACCTCTCCTCGTACGGCGTACCGTGGTGGGACAAGCCCGTACAGATCGCCGGAATCACCATCAGCAGCATGGTGCTCGCTATTTCCGTGGTCGTCCTCATCTGGGGTGCCGTCGTTGGCTTTCTTGTCGACGCCAAGCAGGCGCGCGCTACCAATGCATCCGAAGTCGCGAACATCGAACGAGCTGAGATTAAAAAGGTCAACCGCTTCCGCGGCCTCACGGCCGCTCCGATCGCCGTTCTAACGACCATCACTGTGTTGTTTACTCTGGCCTCCTTGGCAAAGGGAATGGTCAGCCAATGGCCCGCCTATTCCGTTGGCAAGGGCAACGTGATGGCCCTCGCAGGCAAGAGCTGTAATCAGGCCGCCGATGTTCTGGTGGAGACCAACACCAATGAGTCTTTCCTGGAACCCGCCGACGGCACGTCGCTGAAGGACTCCCTATCCAGCGGTGGTGGGCACGGTTTCAAGCCGAACAACATCCCCGCGAAGATTGACTCCAAGTCCAGCGGGGACTCCCAGTCGACCGTTGGTTCGGCCGACCAGTTCAAGAAGGAGAGCTCGGACTCTGCGGATTCCAACACGTCCTCTGATAGCGACGACTCGCAGGCTTCGGCGTCCCAAGATAAGGCAACTAAGAAGTCCAAGGACGAAGAGAGCAGCAGCAACAACGGCAACGATGCCTCCGGCACCACCGGTGGCCTGCACGCCGACAAGGGCGTGAACGGCTCGTATGCTGTACTGCCGTTCGGAATCGACCCGAACAAGGTGCCGGTTGTGGGCTCGTACACCGAGGGTCTGCAGGTCCCAGCGAACACCACAACCAGCTGGTACAGCCTGCCGAAGGATCGCGATGGCAAGCCTCTGCTGGTGTTCAGCGTGGCCGGTCAGGTCGGACACTTCGACATGGATGGCATCTATAAGTACGGCCAGGAGATCAAGGTCGAGTTTGGTAAGTCCGGCGGATCCAAGAATGCCGATGACTTCGAGAAGGTCGGCGAGTACATTCCGCTGGATCCCGGCTACGCACCGGAGTGGCGCAACCTGCGCATCCCGATGGATCAGGTGCCGCAGGATGCGGATTCTGTGCGGATCGTCGCCAATGATCCGAACTTGACGCCCGCACAGTGGATCGCCATCACGCCGCCACGAGTGCCGGAGATGGAGTCTCTGAACGACTATGTCGGATCGGAGGCGCCGACACTGCTGGACTGGACCATTGCGTTCCAATTCCCCTGCCAGAAGCCATACGATCACTGGGCGGGCGTGGCAGAGCCAGCCAAGTTCCGTATTTCCCCTGACCACGACGTGCGCAGCAATCACACGCCAGTGATGGACTACGCCGGTGGTGGATCCTACGGTCTGGTGCAGATGACCTCGCAGGCCGAGGAAGTGCCGACCTACTTGCAGGACGATTGGCAGCGCGACTGGGGCGTGCTGGATAAGCTGACGGCGTTCCCGAACGCGAACGGTGACGCACCGAAGCCCGTAAAGCTCGATACCCAGACGGAAAAGCGCTCCGGGCTCTGGTACAACGGCCCGATGAAGTTCTCGGACTAGAGTCCCGTGGGGGGACGGGCTCCCGAGCCCGGGGGGTTTGCAGTACTGAAGTAGCCAAGAACTCCGAGCGGGCTGAGCGCAGTACTGAGGTAGCCAAGAACCCCGAGCGGGCTGAGCGCAGTACTGGGCGCAGACAGCACCGCCACCCAGCACTTACGCGCACAGCCACGCACCTGGCACCGAACGCACGCAGACACAAGGAAGTGCGCATAAGAAAAGCGCCGCCCTGAGCGAGGGCGGCGCTTTTCGATGCTAACAGCGTGGGAGCTCTGCTACTCCCCTAGTTGGCTGCAGGTGCAGCCGGGGCTGGCGCAGCGGGCGGAACCGCTGCTGCAGGTGCAGCCGGAGCTGCAGCTGCCTCAGCCGGAGCGGGTCCGTCGAGCTGGGCGGACTTAGCGGCGTCAGCAAGATCGGCAAAGGCGTTTGCATCAGGAGCAACCTCGCCGTTCTCCAGCTTGGCGCTCCAGTCAGAAATGCCACCGAACTTCTGCAGCAGATCCAGAACCTGACCGATATTCACGGTGCCACCCTGGGCGCCCGCGCCCGGCGCTACGCCCTGAACCAGCTTCAGGATTGCGTCAACAGGCAGCTTCTTGCCACCGGTATTGAACTCCTTCAGAGCACCGGACAGTGCGGTGTAGGCAGTCAGTACTTCCTGAGCAGTCTTCATAGAACCGGATACTTGTGCGCCCTGGCCCTGGCCACCGGCGGAACCGGCTACCTGCGCGGGATCCATGCCTTGGATCTGTGCTGCACCCTGGGTCAGCAGCGTCTCCGCCGGTACACGACCGCCGATAACGCCCAGCAGCTGCATCATAAAGTCCGAGGCCAGCGGGACGTTCACACCAGTTGCGTGCTCAATCTGGTTAGCAACTGCTGCCTCGCCATCCACGGCAGGGCGCAGAGCATCCATAGCCTGGGAGGCCTGGCCTGCAGCGGAATCTGCGGGCATACCAGAGGCCAAAGCATTCAAGGCGGCGTCATCGCCGTAGTACTTATTTAGATCCACCTGGGTCTGTACACCGTTAACGTTGCCGGAGCCGGAGTACTGCCAGAAGGTCACGTGATCCCAACCGCCTGGGATGTTTTCGGGCAGGGAATCACGGTAGTAAGCCAGCCACAGCGGGTACTCGGAGAACTCAGTGGTGTTCGCCATCCGCTGGATCCAGAAGCTGTAGTAGGTGTAGATGATCGGATCGCGGCCGGTCAGGGTCTTGATCTCGTCGATCCATTCACGAACCCAGTTCTGCAGCTCAGTTGGGTTCAAACCACCATTTTCTTCCAGGTCCAATACTGGCGGCAGGGAAGGCTGCACACCAGTTGCCAGCACGGCAGCGTAGTGGCGGGCCTCACCACGCGGGTCACGGTTACCCGGACGAGCGTAGTGGTAGCTTCCCGGCACGAGGCCGGCCTGCTGCGCCTTTGCGGAGTCGGTAGTGAAGGCCGGGTTAGTGTATCCCGTGCCCTCGGTGGCCTTAACGAAGACGAAGGACTGGCCGGACTGCTTCACAGCGGTCCAGTCGATAGCTGCGCCACCGGGGTGCTGGTGAGAGGCGACATCAATGCCGTTCAGAGCCCATGACGGGACGGGAACGACATCGGTGGCGACGAGTGCTGCCACCGTCAAAGCGGAGCCAGCGAGTGCCGTTGCGGTGAGGCGTTGAGGTACGGACGTGCGCGTGGAGCGGCGCCAAGGCAGTGAAATCATGAATCACACCATACCCAAAAGCCACAACTTTCACACCGTCCCCACGGGTAACATGGAGAACACTCTTCACCGCACGGAAGCTCTAGCTACAAAACCCCTGCTCAAACTCATATGTGATTTTAATCACACTCGCTGGTATATCGTCACAGCTGGGCAAACACCCCGCTTCTTCCACTGGTTATACTCCCTGCTGGTCCACACGATGAGCCATGCCACCAACGCAGCGAGAAGCACCCACACCAGCGCCATCCACACCAACTGGAACCCCGCGGATTCATCCATCCAGCGAACATTCCACGCGAAGTGCGTCAAGAACCCTAGGCCACCCCACAGCACAATCGCCCCCAGCCGCCACAATGCGGAACGCTGCTTTCCCGCCTTTGCGCCGACGTACATTGCCAGGCCAATCCCGTATCCGACCAACGCGCTGAACATCATGTGCTTTGCAGGACCCGCTACCAGCCGCAGTAAATACATTGATATCGCACCCTGCTGGTCAGAGACAGGATTCATCACGGCCAACATCATGGCGTACATCATGTTCTCAAACACTTCAAAGCCCAAACCGACCAGCAGCCCAGCGACAATGCCATGCCATGGCCGGTTCCACCAGGTGCGCCCCATCCACAGCAACAGCCAAATGCCCAGCCCCTTCGCAATCTCCTCCGGATAGGCACCTGCGAAGCTAGCGGTCACGGAATGCCACCCCAGCTTGTCCACGGTATTAACCACGGGCGGCTGAATCACCGCTGCCGCCAGCACAACCGAAGCCGCTCCGCCCCACAGCAGCGCCAGTACCGTTAATCGCTTCGGCGTGCCTTTAAATATAGGCAGCGCCCAAACACACAACAGCGCCAACGCCAGATGCACCATGCCCATCACAAACACCACACCCAGCGTGGGGCTCACCCTAGAAGGATTATTTCCAATCAGCAGGAACAGTGAGATCCCCAAGCATGGAATCAGAATCAGCCAATACAAGACCATCCAGGCGTCGCGAAACAATCCCAGCTTTGGACGTTGATGTGGCGCATGTTTGAGGTGAAACTCCAGCGGCACCTCGAACACACGGTAATTTCGCGCCTTAAACATCTATTTCACCCGTGCTTTCTTCCCCATGGTTGCTCTTTGCACTGTCGCTATCCTTTTCCCCGCCAAGGCGCACACCACGCACAAGCTCGCCGATTTCTTCCATCTGTTCTTGTAGTGACGCCGACTTCACCGGCACCTGCACCACCACCATCGGCACCTTGCCATCGGGCTGCAGGCTATGCTCCAGCTCGTTTCCAGGCTCCGTGTCAGCTGCCCCTTCTCTGTCCTCTTTTCCTTCTCCGTCTTTTGTCTTCTTGGCTGCGTCGGGATCGCGCACAAACGCAACTCCCACGTATTTCTGGTCTCCCCGCGAATAGCTCTGAGTCACGCGCAGCTGCTTGACCTCCGCCTTTTCTAATGTGGCTCGATCCTCCGCGGAAAGCTTGTTCATCACATCAGTCGACTTCAATTCCACGCCGTCCTGGAAAATAATGGCGCGAACAGCACGGTTGATCGCGTGCTCAACGTTCTCGGCGTCCCCCTTCACGTCCACTCCCGAAAACCCAGTCACGCCATAGTCTTCCCCATCGCAATCCAACTCCATTACTCCAGGGCGCCCCAGGCCAGCGGAATCATGGCACTCTTCGAGCGTCGAAAACCGCAGCGGCCACTCTGAATAAGTAAGCACCGAGTCCGACATCCCGTCCGCGACTGTTAGACCCTGCGGCTCATCTTCCAGGGTGGCGTCGGCAATAAAAGCGCTACCGACCAGCAAAAACAGCGCCGCCAAAAGGTACGCGGAATAGGCTCCGCGACGTTTCGGATTAGTCGGCGCAGGACGGTACACCGTGGGTGGGGGTTGCACAGGCTGTCTGGTTGGTATCGGCTGCATCGCCGGCACCGCCGGCATTGGCTGTGGCATTGGACGATGCGGCGGGCCTAGTGGAGGTCCGGGCGGTGGACCAGGTGGCCGCCCCTGGGGTGCTGAATGATGGAACATACGCAATAGCCTAACTACTACGCACGACACCGCCGTCCGTACCGGCGTCCACAGCGGTGCCTGGCGATGTCTAAGGTGGTGGGCATGACAGAAAACAACGCGCAAGAAAACACCCCGTCCGCAGCGATTCCGGACGATATCTCCGAGGCGCCGGAGCAAGGCCAAGCGGGTACAGCCACCCAGCCTTCCCCTGCTCAGGATCTGTACCGCCATGTCAACGGCGCATGGCTCAGTACTCACAAGATCCCCAGCGATCGTCCCGTGGATGGCACCTTCCACCAACTGCGAGACCGCGCTGAGCAAGAGGTTCGCCAGATCGTCGAGACCGCAGCTAGCAATGAGCCGAACGGTCGGGTAGGCGCACTGTATTCCTCTTTTATGGACGTTCAAGGCATCGCCGCCGCCGGACTTAATGGCCTGCGCAAGCCTTTGGGTCTAATTAGTGACGCCACCTCAGTGCGCGACCTCGCCGAGGTACTCGGCAGGCTTGACGTGGAAGGCACCGGAGGTGTTGTCGGATATTGGATCGAAAAGGATTCCAGCCAGGACATTGAGCGTGCCTACCTGGTGCAAACGGGCTTGGGTCTACCGGACGAGGCCTACTACCGCGAAGAGCAGCACGCAGCTACCCGCGAGGCGTACCGGGAGTTCGTCGAAGACATGTTGCAGCTGGTCAGCGAACTAGAACTGCCGGGCAGATACGCCGACGCCGGTGTTACCGCAGCAGCCGATGCCATCTGTGCCTTCGAAACCGAGCTCGCACGCGGACACTGGGATAACGTGACCAGCCGCGATGCCGAGAAAACCTACAACCCGACCAAGGTGGACGACCTGCCGACGGGATTCCCCTTCCGCGAGTGGCTTGCGGCCACGGGCGTGGATCCGCAGAGCCCGGGCGGCTCCACCATCGTCGTGTGCCAGCCCAGCTACCTGGAGCACGTGGCTGCGATGGCCACCGGCGAGGGCGATAAACCAGAGGTCAGTGGTCTCGACGAGTGGAAGCTCTGGGCATATTGGCGAGTCATCCTCAGCAACGCGGCCTACCTGCCGACGGAAGTGAACCTGCGGAACTGGGAGTTTTACGGTCGCACGCTCTCCGGGGCTACGGAGCAGCGGGCGCGGTGGAAGCGTGGCGTCGGACTGGTCGAAGGCGCCGTGGGCGAAGAGGTCGGCAAGAAGTTCGTCGCCCAGCACTTCCCACCTGAGCACAAGCAGAAGATGCTAGAGCTGGTGGACTACCTGATCGCCGCCTACCGCGAGCGCATTAGCGAACTGGCGTGGATGACCCCCGCCACCCGCGAGAAGGCTTTGGCCAAGCTGGACAAGTTCCAGGCGAAGATCGGCTACCCAGACAAATGGCGAGACTTCAGTGGCCTGGAGTTCGGCTCGACCGGTGCGGACCTGTTGGCAAATGTTTGGGCGGCCAGCCGCTTTAACCACAACTACGAGGTAGAGAAGCTGGGCAAGCCCAGTGATAACGAAACCTGGTTCGCCACCCCACAGACGGTTAACGCCTTCTACAACCCGGTGAAAAACGACATCACCTTTCCCGCAGCGATCCTGCGCCCGCCATTCTTCGACCCGGCGGCGGATATGGCCGGTAACTTCGGCGCCATCGGTGCGGTGATCGGCCATGAGATCGGACACGGTTTCGACGACCAGGGTTCCAAGTACGACGGCGACGGCAATCTAAACTCCTGGTGGACCGAGGAGGATCGGGAGGCCTTCACCGCTCTGACCGACAAGCTGGTCGCGCAGTACGACGGCCTGGTTCCGACTGGTCTGCGCCAGCGCGGCATTACCGAGCACAAGGTCAACGGCAGCTTTACCCTCGGCGAAAACATTGGCGACCTGGGCGGACTGGGCATCGCCATCGTTGCCCTGCGGCGCTATCTCGCCGACCAAGGCCAGACGTTTGAGACTGCAGAAAAGCTGCCGGTGGACGGACTGTTAGATGCTGAAGGCAACCCGGATACCACCGAATACTCTGCTCTGCAGCGAGTGTTCCTGCGCTGGGCCCGGATCTGGCAGACCGCTATCCGCCCGCAGATGGCGGCGCAGTACGCCTCCATTGATCCGCATTCCCCCGCGGAGTTCCGCTGCAACGTGGTCTCCAGCAATATTGCGGAGTTCTACGAAGCCTTCGATGTGCGCGAAGGCGATAGCATGTGGCTCGCCGAGGACGAGCGCGTCTGCATCTGGTAGCGCGCTAGAACGCCTGGAAGTTCTCCGGGGCCAGCAGATCCGGCTCGTGCGCGTCCTCGTCCGGGACGAACTCCTCGATCTCGCAGAGGTTCACCAGCGCACCGGTCGCGTCCTCGATGGTGGCCATGCGGCCAAACTCGGACTCCCAGGGTTCGCGGATCACCTTTCCACCCAACTCGGGCGTGCGAGCGACCGCCTCGTCCACCTCGGCCACACCCAGATACACGGTCCACATGCCGGGCACGTCCAGCGCGGAGGTATCCCACAAACCGGCTACGGCGGCGCCATCGAATTCACCGGTGGCGTAGCGGAAGTCGGCGTCGGAACCAGTAACCTTCACATCCCACCCCGCGAGTTCGTGATAGAACTCCAACGTCGGATCCCAGTTCTGCGCCACCATCAGCTCAAACCATACCGGGGTTCCGGGCTCGCCGGCAGCGATCAGCGCATGTTCGTCGGCGGGATTACGCAGCCCCACGGTCGCCCCCGACGGGTCAATCAGAATGGCCATCTCTCCGCGCTCGCCCAGATCTTTTGGCTCCAGCACGGATTTGGCGCCGGCCTCTACAGCCTTGTCATGAGCCTGCTGGACGTCCGGGGTGTACAGCAACATCCCCCATAGAGACTGATTGCCCTCCGGGATCTGCGCGATGCCAGCCACCGGCATGCCCTGCTTCTTTGCCACGGAGTAGCCCTCGGTCGGGTGCTCGAACTCCCACCCCAGCAGCTCGCCATAAAATTTCCGCGCCGCAGCTGCGTCGGTGCTGGCCAAATCCAGCCACAGGGGCATTCCGGGCTGGGCAATCATCGCAGGCATTGTTCCTCCACTGCTTTCTTCTTCTGGTGTCTCTTTATTGACGCCGATTCGTCCTCCGGCGCCTCAGGCTCTTAAGCCCTAGATCGCGTTGTCCTCCCGGACATCCTCCAGGCGGACATTGCGCCACTTCTCCGGGTCGAAGTCATCGTCCGCGGTGTCTTCGTCGAAGAACTCGCCGAGATCATCGTCATTCTCGCCGCTCAAAGGTGAATCAGCGCTGGCTGCACTGGCAACGACCGCCCCTGCCAGCACTTCTCCGGTTTCTCCGTCGACCAGGGTCACCTCGTCGCCCGGATGCAGCGCCTTGCCTCGGCGAGTGTCGACCTCGCCATTAACCTGTACAGCGCCTGCGGCGATGGCCTCCTTGGCCTCCCCGCCGGTCTCCACCAGGTTGGCTAGCTTGATGAACTGCCCCAACTTGATCTCGGAATCACGAATGCTGACCAAAGGAAACTCCATGCGCTTTAGTCTAGCGACCTTTAGACCCCCACCAGCAGGCGCACGCCCTCCAAGGCTAGGAACGCGCCCAACACCATAAACAAAACCCCGGCCACCATCTCGATGAATGGATTTATGCGCTGGATCTTCTCTGCCCCTGCGGCCACCGCTAAAGCAAAGCCACAAAACCACAGCAGACCCACAAGAGTCATCAGCACCAGCACGATCAATCGATCCAACAGCGTAGCTTCTACGGGGATAAACTGCGCGAACACCGAGCCGAAGAACAGCAACGCCTTGGGGTTGGATAGGTTCGTTGCCAAACCCAGGCGCCAGGAGGCAAAATCCCCCAGCGGCGCCAGCGCAGTACCCTGCGGTCCACGGTCACCGGACTCCCCGGTGGGGGCGTCATAAGAAGAGACAGCAGGTAGTGCCGCACGGCTGCGCCAGTCCGCATGGCCGGAACGGAAGGCACCTTGGCCCATGTACACCAGGAAACAGCCGCCGAACAGGTACAACGCGGTCAGCATCCACGGGAAGGCGGCGATCAACGCAGCCAGGCCCAGCATCGTCACCACGGGCCACAGCACATTGCCCGTACAGATCCCCAGGGCGGCGAACACCGCCGAGCGGCGCGACCGGGCACCTAAACGAATGAGCTGCACGGTGTCCGGGCCTGGCACAGTAATGGCCAGCACCCAGGCACCGAGCAGCCCTAGATAAGCGGCAAGGCTCAAGCCTGCATCGCCACGTCAGTCGGGTTGATCGGGCGCGGCAGTGCGGTTTCGCCCATCAGCACGCGGTCTAGTTCCGCAGCGGCGGAACGGCCCTCGGAGATGCCCCAGACGATCAGCGACTGGCCACGGCCCGCATCGCCGGCGACGAATACCGGGATGTCCGCGAACTCCGCGTTGGTGGTCTGAGCACGGAAGGTGCCATCGCGCTCCAGGCGCCCACGGTCGTTGACCTTCAGCCCCAGGTCCTTAACAACCGGGGTCTCTTCGACGGAGACAAACCCCATTGCCAGCAGCACCAGGTCCGCATCCATCTCAAAGTCAGACTCCGGGATGTTCTCCAGGCCATTTTCTCCGAAGCGGCATTCGGCGCCCTTCAGGCCGGTGACCTTCTCGCCATCGCCGGTGATCTCGACGGTGTTGATGGAGTAACGGCGGATGCCAAGTTCGTCGCCTGGCTGGCGCTCGGCCAGGCCCAGGGCGGCGATCTCGTCTGCGGACTCGTTGCCGGTCACGCGGTATTCGCCCTCTTCGTGGGCAGACGCCACGCGCCAGATACGCGGATAGGTCGGCCACGGGGTGGAGGCACCACGGGTCTTCGGCGGCTTCGGGGTGATATCGAACTGGGAGACCTCAATGGCACCCTGGCGCAGGGCGGTACCGAAGCAGTCGGTACCGGTATCGCCACCGCCGATGATGACCACGCGCTTGCCCTTTGCGTTGATGGTGGACTCCTCGCGGTCGCCTTCACAGACCTTGTTGGCCTCTGGCAGGTACTCCATTGCCTGGTAGACGCCCTTCAGGTCCCGGCCGGTCACCGGCAGGTCGCGGCCCACGGTGGAGCCGATGGCGACAATCACGCCGTCGAACTCCTTGAGCTCCTCGCCGGTGGGCGACGTGTTCACGACGAACTTCGTGCCCTCAGCTTCCATCTGCTCCAGGCGGCGGTCGATCCACTTCTTTTCCATCTTGTACTCGGGCACGCCGTAGCGCATCAGGCCACCAATACGGTCGGCACGCTCGAAGACGGTGACATCGTGACCTGCGCGGGTCAGCTGCTGGGCGGCAGCCAAGCCGGAAGGACCGGAGCCAACTACAGCCACACGCTGGCCGGTCTTGAAGCTGGGCTTGATCGGCTTGATCCAGCCCTCCTTCCAGGCGTGCTCGACGATGGTGAACTCAACCGTCTTGATATTCACCGGGTCGTCGCCGATGCCCAGCACACATGCACCTTCGCAGGGCGCGGGGCACAGGCGGCCAGTGAACTCCGGGAAGTTATTGGTAGCGTGCAGGCGGTCGTAGGCCTCGCGCCAATTGCCCTTGCGCACCAGGTCATTCCACTCGGGGATGATATTGCCCAACGGGCAACCATCGTGGCAGAACGGGATGCCGCAGTCCATGCAGCGGCTGGCTTGGGTCTGCACCTTGTCGTCGGAGAAGTCCTCGTAGACTTCGTTCCAGTCCAACAGACGCAGCGGGACGGGTCGGTGTGCCGCCGATTCGCGGCGGTGCTTAAGAAATCCGCGTGGATCAGCCATTTAGTTCACTTCCTCCATGATTGCGGCGGCGATGCCGTCCTTGTCGAGCCCCTCAGCTTCGGCGCGCGCGATCGTCTTGAGCACGCGCGCGTAGTCGCGGGGCATGACCTTGATCAGGTCCGCGGCGTTGACCTCCACGGTAGACCCAGTCAGGTCGCGGTGAGTCTGGATCGTCTGTTCGACCCATCGCAGTTCTTCCTCGTCGGTGATCTTTTCGATGTCTACGAGCTCGGTGTTGATTCTGTCTGTGACGCCACTACCGTCATCCAATAGGTAGGCGATACCACCGGACATACCGGCTGCGAAGTTGTTGCCGATCTTGCCCAGGATGATCACGCGACCACCCGTCATGTACTCGCAGCCGTGGTTGCCCACGCCTTCGACGACGGCGGTGAGGCCCGAGTTACGGACGCAGAAGCGCTCGCCGACGGTACCGCGGATGAACATCTCACCCTGCACACCGCCGAAGCCCAGCACGTTGCCGGCGATGACATCGGTGGTGATGTCCTCGGCTGCGGCCTCTGCCGCCGGGCGGATGACGATGCGACCGCCGGACAGACCCTTGCCGACGTAGTCGTTGGCGTCACCGTTTAGGGTCAGCGTCATGCCGTGCGTGGCGAAGGCACCGAAGGAGTTACCGGCGGATCCGGTGAACTGCAGGTTCACGGTGTCCTGTGGCAATCCATCACGGCCCGCTACGCGGGAGATCAGCGAGCCGGTCATGGTGCCGACGGTGCGGTTGACGTTGGTGATCGGGTAGCTGAGTTCGATGGAGGCATCCTCGCCCGCGACGGCGCGGCGAATCGTATCCTCCGCGTCCTTGCGGATCTGGTTGTCCAGTGCCTTATCCAGCGAGTGATCCTGATCCTTGGTGCGGTGCAGGTCCTGGTGCATGAAGGGGCTTTCGGGCTGGGCGAAGATCGGCTCCAAGTCCAGCTTGCCCGCGGTCTTGTGCTCAACCTCCATGCTGCCGCCGGTGAGACACTCGGAGTGACCCACAGCCTCTTCTAGGGTGCGGAAGCCCAGCTCGGCGAGGTATTCACGTACCTCCTCGGCGATGAACTTGAAGAAGTTCACCACGTGCTCTGCCTGGCCGGTGTAGCGCTTGCGCAGCTCCGGGTTCTGGGTGGCCACGCCTACCGGGCAGGTGTCCAGGTGGCAGACGCGCATCATGATGCAACCGGATACCACCAGCGGGGCGGTCGCGAAGCCAAACTCCTCGGCGCCCAGCAGGGCTGCCACCATCACGTCGCGACCAGTCTTTAGCTGGCCATCACACTGCACGGTGATACGGTCGCGCAAACCATTCATCAACAAGGTCTGCTGAGTCTCGGCAAGACCCAGCTCCCACGGGCCACCTGCGTGCTTCAGGGAGGTCAGCGGGGAGGCACCGGTACCACCATCGTGGCCGGAGATCAGCACCACGTCCGCGTGTGCCTTCGACACACCGGCGGCGACGGTGCCCACGCCCTGCTCAGCGACGAGCTTGACATGGATACGCGCATCCGGGTTGGCGTTCTTCAGATCGTGGATCAGCTGAGCCAAGTCCTCGATGGAGTAAATGTCGTGGTGCGGCGGCGGGGAGATGAGTCCCACGCCCGGCGTGGTCACGCGCACTTCGGCGATCCAGGGGTACACCTTGCCCGGTGGCAGCTGGCCACCCTCACCCGGCTTGGCGCCCTGGGCCATCTTGATCTGGATATCCGTGCAGTTGTTGAGGTAGTGGCTGGTCACGCCAAAGCGGCCGGAGGCCACCTGCTTGATCGCGGAGCGCTTCCAATCGCCATTCGGTTCCGGCTCGAAGCGCGCTGGGTCCTCGCCACCCTCGCCGGAGTTCGACATGCCCTTCAGGCGGTTCATCGCAATCGCCAGGGTCTCGTGCGCTTCGGCGGAGATGGAGCCGTAGGACATCGCACCGGTGGCGAAGCGCTTCACGATCTCGCTGACCGGTTCGACTTCCTCAATCGGGATAGAGGGGCGGTTCGACTTGAACTTGAACAGGCCGCGCAGTGTAGCCAGGCGCTCGGACTGCTTGTCGACCTTCTCGGTGTATTCCTTGAAGATACGGTATTGACCAGTGCGGGTTGCGTGCTGCAGCTTGAACACGGTCTCCGGGTTGAACAGGTGGTATTCGCCCTCGCGGCGCCACTTGTACTCACCACCGATCTCCAGCTCGCGGTGTGCCTGCTCCTCAGGGCGAGGCAGGAAGGCCTCGCGGTGGCGCTTTGCCACGTCGTCGGCGATCTCATCCAGGCCGATGCCGGAGATCGGGCTAAATGCTCCGACGAAGTACTCGTCCAGCAGGTTCTGGTGCAGTCCGACCACGTCGGCCAGCTGCGAGCCGCGGTAACTTGCTACCGTCGCAATGCCCATCTTGGACATGACCTTTTGGATACCGGTGGTTGCGGCGTTGATGTAGTTTTCTTCGGCCTCTTCAGCACTGACGCCCACTCGTCCGTTGTTCGCCATCTCATGTACAGTCTCGAGCGCCATGTACGGGTTGACGGCATCCGCACCGAAGTTGATGAGCATGGCCAGGTGGTGCACCTCGCGAGCCCCACCGGACTCAATCACCAGAGATGCTCGGGTGCGGGTCTTCTCCTGCACCATGTGGTGGTGCACGGCGCTGGCCAGCAGCAGCGACGGAATCGGTGCGTAGCGCTCATCGGATTCGCGGTCGGAGAGGATCAGGATGGTCGCGCCATCGTTGATGGCGTCGGTGACCTGACGACGTACCCGCTTGATAGCCTCGCGCAAACCCTTACCGCCGTGTGCCACGGAGTACAGCCCCGGGATGCGGACGGCCTTGAAGGCGCTGAGATCCACGCCTTTGCTGGCAGCCTCCGCGTTGTCCGCAGCATGCGCCAGGTTAGCCAGCGTCTGGTTACCCAGAATCGGGCTGTCCAGGTGGATCCGGCGGGCAGCGTCAGGACCGGGGTTAAGAACATCCGCCTGCGCACCCAACTGGGTGAACATGCTGGTGACCATCTTCTCGCGGTAGCTATCCAGCGGCGGATTCGTCACCTGTGCGAAACGCTGGGAGAAGAAGTCGAACAGCAGGCGCGGGCGGTTGGACAGGGCAGCAATGGGGGTATCGGTACCCATGGAGCCGATGCCTTCGGCACCCTTGGCGGCCATTGGCAGGAGCAGGGTCTGCAGATCCTCTTCGGTGTAGCCGAAGACGCGCTGGCGCAGCACGATTCGCTCGTGGTTCATGTCGATCGGCTCAGCCTGAGGCAGGTCAGACTCGTGAACCAGGTTTTCCTCTACCCACTGCTGGTAAGGCTGGTTCGCCAGAGCCTGCTTGATTTCCTCATCCTCGACCACGCAGCCGCGGACGGTGTCGACCAAGAACATCTTGCCCGGTTCGACACGGGTGCGCTTGATGATCTCGCTGTCCGGAATGTCCAGCACACCTGCTTCCGACGCCATGACGACGAGGCCGTCCTTGGTGATCCAGATGCGTCCCGGACGCAGGCCATTGCGATCCAGGGTGGCGCCGATGAGGGTGCCGTCGGTGAAGGTAATAGCAGCGGGGCCGTCCCAGGCCTCCATAAAGCTGGAGTGGTACTCGTAGAACGCGCGAACCTGCGGGTCGATGTGCGGGTTACGCTCCCAAGCCTGCGGCACCATCATCAATACGGCGTGGGGCAGGCTGCGACCGGCCAGGTGCAGCAGCTCTAGGGCTTCGTCGAAGCGTCCGGTATCCGAACCTTCCGGATCACAGATGGGCAGTACGCGATCCAGGTCGCCCAGTACCTCCGAACGCAGCTGGGATTCGCGGGCGCGCATCCAGTTCTCGTTACCCCGCACGGTGTTGATCTCACCGTTGTGAGCAACCAGACGGTACGGGTGCGCCAGCGGCCAGGACGGGAAGGTGTTGGTGGAGAAGCGGGAGTGCACGATTGCCAGTGCGGACTCCATTCTTTCGTCCTGCAGATCCAGGTAGAACTCCCGCAGCTGCGGGGTGGTCAGCATGCCCTTGTAAACAACCGTGCGTGCGGACAAAGAGGGGAAGTAGACGGTATCTCCACCGGAGCCTTCGCCTGGCCCCTTGCTGCCGAGCTCACGCTCTGCACGCTTGCGGACGAAGAAAGCGCGACGGTCGAGTTCAAGCCCTTCCAGGGGCGAACCGTCGGCGTCAACACCAGAGATAAAGAGCTGGTGGAACAGCGGTTCAGCATCGCGTGCAATTGCGCCCAGACTCGAATCGTCGACGGGGACATCGCGCCATCCGATAAGGTTCAAGCCCTCTTCTTCCACGATGGCTTCCACAGCGCGCACTGCGTCGAGTGCGGCCATGCGGGAGTTCGGGAGGAAGGCGATGCCGGTGGCGTACTGACCGGCGGGCGGCAGGGTGATGTCCTGCTTGGCCATTTCCTCTCGGTAAAAGCGGTCGGGGATTTGGATAAGGATGCCGGCGCCGTCGCCGGTATTCTTCTCCGCTCCGGCTGCTCCGCGGTGGTCCAGGTTCACAAGGGCCTGAATGCCCTTGTCCACAATGTCGCGTGTCGCGCGGCCGTGCATGTCAGCCACAAAGGCGACACCACACGCATCATGCTCAAACTGGGGGTCGTAAAGACCCTGGCGTGCAGGGTAGTTTTTCATGATTTACGGCCTAACTCTCGTCACAGGTACTGCAGTTGCATATGCGAATAAAGTTGCAATCGGTTCGCAGTTCTGTTGGTGACGTGGGTCTCCGTCAGAAATCAGCTGTAGTTCCGATCACATCGTTTCGTCATGGGTTATCTAGAGTGCACCGTGCGGTGCGAGCAGACAAAATTAGGTTTGCCTAACTCTTCCTAGCCTCCCAGCTCTTTGTGACCGAAACCACTCTGAACAGCGATGATTGAGTTACATTACTCACATTTTGATACATACTTTAGCCCGCATGGGCTGTATGGTCTTGGTTTCTCAAAAAGCCCCACAACTTTTTGCTTTGTTAGAGATAATTGCCCCCATGACGAACCAGCCTTCCACGAACAACACTGCTGACACAGCTTCTGCCGACTCTTCTGTCCGTACCCTTCTGCCCCTTTCTACGGCTCCGGGGGCAACAAGCCTCACCGCCACCCCGGTCGAAGATCCGGCTACGGCGTATAAGACCCTCCTCTCCCCTATCCAGGTCGGCAAGACCACCTTCCGCAACCGCGTCGTCATGGGCTCCATGCATACCGGACTGGAAGACTCCATCGAAGACGTCCCGAAACTCGCCGCCTTCTACGCCGCCCGCGCCGAAGGCGGTGTCGCAGCAATGGTGACCGGTGGCTACCCGCCGGTCATGGAAGGCAATCTGACCCCCTATGGCACCCCGTTCAACACCCCGGACATTGCCGCTGCCCACCGCGAAATCACTGACGCCGTACACGCCGGTGGCGCGAAGATTCTGCTGCAGCTCCTACATGCAGGCCGATACGGTTATCACCCGATGGCGCAGTCGGCCTCTGCCTCTCAGTCGCCGATTAGCCCCTTTCCCGCCCGGGAGATGACGGCAGAAGAGGTCGAGAAGCTTATTGACGCCTACGCCACCTCCGCCGCCCTCGCAGCCGACGCAGGCTATGACGGCGTGCAGGTTATGGGCTCCGAGGGCTACCTCATTAACCAATTCCTGGCAGAGCGTACGAATCAGCGCACTGACGAGTGGGGTGGTTCGGTGGAGAACCGCCAGCGCTTCCCCGTGGAAATCATCAAAGCCACCCGTGCGAAGGTGCCGGAGGACTTCGTTATCGATTACCGCATCTCCGTGTTGGAGCTGGTCGAGGGAGGCCAGAGCCAAGAGGAGATTCTGCAGCTGGCGAAGAAGATCGAAGAGGCCGGCGCGGATATGCTGAGTTCCGGCGTGGGCTGGCACGAGGCACAGATCCCTACGATCGTTACCTCCGTGCCGCGTGGTGCTTTCGCCTGGGCCACGCAGAAAGTGCGCGACCACGTGGACATCCCGGTTGTGGCTTCTAACCGCATTAATACTCCGGAAGTTGCCGAGGCCATTTTGGATGGCTCCTGGGACGGTGGCGATGGCCAGCCAGCTGGCGCCCCGCAGGCCGATTTGGTGTCAATGGCTCGTCCCCTGCTGGCAGATCCGGAGTTTGTTAACCGCGCCGCACGCGGGCTAAATACCGAGATCAACCACTGCATTGCCTGCAACCAGGCCTGCTTGGACCATACCTTCGGCAATCAGCGGGCAACCTGCCTGGTTAACCCACGGGCAGCCTACGAGACTGAGCTGGAACTACTTCCTGCACAGGGCTCCAAGAAAGTCGGTGTTATTGGTGGCGGCGTGGCCGGCCTCTTTGCCGCGGAAGCGCTTGCACTGCGCGGGCACGACGTCACCGTCTTCGAGGCTGCGGACACTCTGGGTGGCCAGTTCAACCTGGCAATGCGCGTGCCCGGAAAGGAGGAGTTCGTTCAGGCTCTGTATGCAGTCGTCAACCGCCTCGAGGGTCTGAAGGTAAACATCTCCACTGGCAAGGCCGTCACCCCTAGGGAACTGCAGGACGAAGGCTTTGAGGAGATTGTTGTGGCCACCGGCGTGCGTCCGCGTATTCCGGAGTTCCCAGGCGTGACTGAAGGCTTGGAGGGCAAGATCGACGGCGTGACCGTCGCGACTTACGCCGAGTTGATCTCCTGTGAAAAGACCCCCGGTGAATACGTAGCCGTAATCGGCGCAGGAGGCATCGGTTACGACGTGGCGGAGTTCCTACTAGAGGATCGCCAGGGCACCCCGCAGACGTTGAACTCCTGGAACAGCCAGTGGGGCGTGGTCGAGGCCTCGGATGTCCACGGCAACCTCTCCACCCCCAAGCCTGAACGCCCGCAACGCCGAGTTGTAATGCTGCAGCGAAAGCCGACCCGCATGGGCCGATCGCTGGGCAAGACCACCGGCTGGGTCCACCGTGCAACGGTTGCTATGGGTGGAACGGAACAGATCGTGGGCGTAACCTACGAAAAGATTGATTCCGAGGGTCTGCACATCACCGTGCCAGTGGAGGATCCGCAGGTCACTCTAAAGAAGATCAAGCAGGTTAAATCTGGCACCTTCGAGGGCCGCACCCTGGATCGTGCGGAAAAGCAGGAACTTCTGGAGCAGATCGAACGCGAGACCAAGGAAAACCGCGAGCAGCGAGTGATCAACGTGGACACCGTCGTGCTCTGTACGGGACAGGAATCCATCCGTCCGGAGGGCGCCGAACAAGAAGGCGCTTCGAATGTTCACATCATCGGTGGTGCAGATGTTGCCGCGGAGCTTGACGCCAAGCGTGCCATCCGCCAAGCGGTGGAACTAGCGGCTCGCATTTAGCTGCCGGGCTAGCTTTCCGGCTCCATCACCCGGTCATCAACCATGCCAATCGCCTGCATCGTTGCATAGCACGTCGTGGGGCCCACATATTGGAAACCGCGACGCTTGAGCTCCTTTGCTAGCGCCTTAGACTCTGGCGATGTCGAGGGAATCTCGTCCAACGTCCGTGGCCGCGTGTGCTCGGCTGGGGTAAATGACCACATCAGCACCGGGAGGCCAGGAGCTAGTCTATTTGCTGCACCGCCCAGCACCTCCCGCGCCGGGGAGTCTTCCGGTAGCACCTGATACTCTTCCGCACGCCGGAGCTCCATCGTCGCCCGGGCGTTTTCATATAGAGCCTCGTGCTTGCGGGCATTCCGGATCAAACGCTCGTCCTGCAGGGCGGCACGGCGTTGGGGCTCACTCATTTCAGCGATACGCTGGGCGTCAAAAAGAAAGAACACAGAGCGAAAATCCCGGCGCTTGCGAAGGATCGTGGCCCAGGACAGTCCGGATTGAAAACCTTCGAGGGCGATACGCTCCAGCAGACCGTGTTCGGTGATGACCGGGCGACCCCACTCGTTGTCGTAGTAATCCATCTCAATCTCGCTGCGATACGCCCATGGTGGGCGCGCAACGCCGGATTCGTCCACAAGCTGACCAGTGCTGGTCGTCAGGAGCTGGCGTGTACCGTCCATTAAATTCCTTTCGGATCCCCTTCTCGAACAAGGCGATCTTGGGGGTGGGAAGTATGTGGCAAGTGATTTGCTGTGCGCCTTGGAGCGCTGGTAAAAATTCAACGCTGACAGACATTCATCACTGTAATTCAATCTCGGAACAGGCTCTGTGCGAGCTGGCTTCCACCCCTCCCACAGGGTGAGGTTATCCACATTTCCCCAGACTGTGAATAACCCTTATTTGGGGGTGGAACACGATATCCGTACCTGGCATTACACCCCCAGGAACGGGGATAGTTCCGGCAGGTTGAGACAGTGATACTAAACTTAAAGCAACCCAAAATTTTCGACTGCTACCCCTCCTCGCTTTTTAGGTACTTGTAGGACTCCACACAGTCCTGCATGTATCTCGCAGAGGTCTCGCGCGGCTCACACCACAGAAGTAGAGCCTGGAACTCTGCCGCTTTAACGCCGCACGACCACATGGATACTAAAACCGGAGGAAACGATGGAACGCCATACCGACGCTGGTAACGCAGACCAGCAACGCGATACTGGCACGCTACGAGCTGTCTCTGTCCAGCACGGCGGCTTCGTAGACGCATCGGGCGCACCCGCCGTGAAGATCAACAAAAAGGACGGGTTAAGTAAAGAAAAGTGTGTCCGCATGCCACCATAACCCCAGACCACACACCACAAATCACCAAAGAATAGCTCCCCGAAAGCTATTACCCACACCATCCCGCACCTCCGGCCACATTTGTG
>NZ_JBWJFG010000015.1:0-5544 GCF_056388495.1 Corynebacterium sp. TUM25020
AATCAGAACAAAACACACACCCAACCAAACCCCAGGGTTCGCTGGTGTGTAGTGCCGTTCCAGACACTGCATAACAAACGCGAGTACACAACCCTTGCGACAAAAACCACTTTTAAACGTCAAAGCAACAACAAATTGTGTTGAACATCGGCTAATTAGTACCGGTCACCTCCATCACTCACATGACTTCCAGATCCGGCCTATCAACCCCATAATCTATAGGGAACCTCAAAAGAAACCTCATCTCAGAACAGGCTTCCCGCTTAGATGCTTTCAGCGGTTATCCCTCCCATACGTAGCCAACCAGCCATGCCACGGGCGTGACAACTGGCCCACCAGAGGTATGTCCGTCCCGGTCCTCTCGTACTAGGGACAGCCTTCTTCAAGTTTCAACGCGCACGGCGGATAGAGACCGAACTGTCTCACGACGTTCTAAACCCAGCTCGCGTGCCGCTTTAATGGGCGAACAGCCCAACCCTTGGGACCTACTCCAGCCCCAGGATGCGACGAGCCGACATCGAGGTGCCAAACCATCCCGTCGATATGGACTCTTGGGGAAGATCAGCCTGTTATCCCCGGGGTACCTTTTATCCGTTGAGCGACACCGCTTCCACAAGCCGGTGCCGGATCACTAGTCCCTACTTTCGTACCTGCTCGACCTGTCAGTCTCACAGTCAAGCTCCCTTGTGCACTTACACTCAACACCTGATTGCCAACCAGGCTGAGGGAACCTTTGGGCGCCTCCGTTACACTTTGGGAGGCAACCGCCCCAGTTAAACTACCCACCAGGCACTGTCCCTAACCCGGATCACGGGCCGAGGTTCAGATGCCCAATCCGATCAGAGTGGTATTTCACCAACGACTCCACAACCACTAGCGTGACCGCTTCACAGTCTCCCACCTATCCTACACAAACCGAACCGAACACCAATACCAAGCTATAGTGAAGGTCCCGGGGTCTTTTCGTCCTGCCGCGCGTAACGAGCATCTTTACTCGTACTGCAATTTCACCGGGCCTGTGGTTGAGACAGCAGGGAAGTCGTTACGCCATTCGTGCAGGTCGGAACTTACCCGACAAGGAATTTCGCTACCTTAGGATGGTTATAGTTACCACCGCCGTTTACTGGGGCTTAAATTCTCCGCTTCGGACAAACGTCCTAACAGGTCCTCTTAACCTTCCAGCACCGGGCAGGCGTCAGTCCGTATACATCGACTTAAAGTCTTCGCACGGACCTGTGTTTTTAGTAAACAGTCGCTTCCCTCTATTCTCTGCGACCACCACCAGCTCAACACGTCGTTCACCAGTAGTGGCACCCCTTCTCCCGAAGTTACGGGGCCATTTTGCCGAATTCCTTAACCACAGTTCACCCGAACGCCTTAGTATTCTCTACCTGACCACCTGTGTCGGTTTACGGTACGGGCCGTACATGCACTCACTAGAGGCTTTTCTCGACAGCATAGGATCACCAACATCCCCACAACGGGTACGCATCACGCCTCACCCTACATGCAGGACGGATTTACCAAATCCTGCGGGCCACACGCTTACACCACAATCCAATAAGTGGCTTGGCTACCTTCCTGCGTCACCCCATCGCTTGGCTACTACCAGATCAGGTCCTACGCATCCACACACCACACACACAAAATGCATGCAGCATACTTCAGGGCAGTTAGTATCACTGATTCACCATTGGTCGCACACACACGGGTACGGGAATATCAACCCGTTAACCATCGACTACGCCTGTCGGCCTCGCCTTAGGACCCGACTCACCCTGGGAAGATTAGCTTGACCCAGGAACCCTTAGTCATCCGGCGGATACGTTTCACACGCATCATTCGCTACTCATGCCTGCATTCTCACTCGCATAACCTCCACCACACGGTCACCCGGCAGCTTCAACGATCACACGACGCTCCCCTACCAACCCAACAACAGTTGAGTTCCGCGGTTTCGGCGGTGTACTTGAGCCCCACTACATTGTCGGCGCAGAACCACTCGACCAGTGAGCTATTACGCACTCTTTCAAGGATGGCTGCTTCTAAGCCAACCTCCTGGCTGTCTTCGCGATCCCACATCCTTTTCCACTTAGCACACTCTTAGGGGCCTTAACCGGCGATCTGGGCTGTTTCCCTCTCGACTAACGAAGCTTATCCCCCGCAGTCTCACTGCCGCGCTCTGACTTACCGGCATTCGGAGTTTGGCTGACGTCGCTAAGATGATAGTCCCGCTCAACCAACCAGTAGCTCTACCTCCGGCAAGAAACACACGACGCTGCACCTAAATGCATTTCGGGGAGAACCAGCTATCACGGAGTTTGATTGGCCTTTCACCCCTACCCACAACTCATCCCCTCAGTTTTCAACCTAAGTGGGTTCGCGCCTCCACAGCCTCTTACAGCTGCTTCACACTGGCCATGGGTAGATCACCCCGCTTCGGGTCCAGGACATGCCACTAAAAACACCCTCATTAGGATTCGGTTTCCCTACGGCTACCCCACATAACGGGTTAACCTCGCGACATGCCGCTGACTCGCAGGCTCATTCTTCAAAAGGCACGCCATCACCCCAAAAGGCTCTGACGGCTTGTAGGCACACGGTTTCAGGTACTATTTCACTCCCCTCCCGGGGTACTTTTCACCATTCCCTCACGGTACTCATACACTATCGGTCACAATAAGTATTCAGGCTTACCGGGCGGTCCCGGCAGATTCACAGCAGATTCCACGAGCCCGCTGCTACTCGGGTATCACATCAACCCCAACACCACATGCTTTCACGTACCGGACTCTCACCGTCTACGGCAGGCCATTCCAAACCACTTCCGCTAACACACAATGCCAAGGCACGGCATGGCAGCACCGCACAACACAACCCCACAACCCCACACACGCAACCCCTGCCAGGTATCACACGCATGCAGTTTAGCCAAAATCCACGTTCGCTCGCCGCTACTAGCAGAATCATTATTATTTTCTTCTCCTACGGGTACTGAGATGTTTCACTTCCCCGCGTTACCACCACACAAACTATGAATTCATCCATGCAGCGACCACACACAACTGTGGCCAGGTTTCCCCATTCGGACACCCTCGGATCAACGCTCGATTGACAACTCCCCGAGGACTATCGCGGCCTTCCACGTCCTTCATCGGCTTATCATGCCCAAGGCATCCACCGTGCGCCCTTCACAGACAACACAAAATACTAAGACACCCACACACCAACAACCCACACCACAACAGTGCAGACCATCAGCGCATGAACACAATGATTTCAAACAAAAATCACAAAAAAGAAGATACTCGCGTCCACTATACAGTTCTCAAACAACACAACACCCAAAACAACACAATCACCATCATCGGCAACCACATCACTTCAAGGCGCTCACACAGGAACAAAATAGATTGTCCCAGACACCCAACAGCCATGACAAACCAAAAACACCTTTGCTAACCCAACCCCACAGACAGTGCCAACCCCAACACACGCACACTCTTAAACAAACAATGCGACACGATCCAACAACCAACAACCACAACAAAAATGGTTGAACCGGTTACCTATTCACCCAGAAACAAAAATAAACAAAAATACTCCTTAGAAAGGAGGTGATCCAGCCGCACCTTCCGGTACGGCTACCTTGTTACGACTTCGTCCCAATCGCCAATCCCACCTTCGACAGCTCCCTAACAAGTTTGGGCCACTGGCTTCGGGTGTTACCAACTTTCATGACGTGACGGGCGGTGTGTACAAGGCCCGGGAACGTATTCACCGCAGCGTTGCTGATCTGCGATTACTAGCGACTCCGACTTCATGGAGTCGAGTTGCAGACTCCAATCCGAACTGAGACCGGCTTTAAGGGATTAGCTCCACCTCACGGTATCGCAACCCACTGTACCGACCATTGTAGCATGTGTGAAGCCCTGGACATAAGGGGCATGATGATTTGACGTCATCCCCACCTTCCTCCGAGTTAACCCCGGCAGTCTCTCGCGAGTCCCCACCATAACGTGCTGGCAACACAAGACAAGGGTTGCGCTCGTTGCGGGACTTAACCCAACATCTCACGACACGAGCTGACGACAACCATGCACCACCTGTACACCAGCCACAAGGGAAACTACATCTCTGCAGCGATCCGGTGTATGTCAAGCCCAGGTAAGGTTCTTCGCGTTGCATCGAATTAATCCACATGCTCCGCCGCTTGTGCGGGCCCCCGTCAATTCCTTTGAGTTTTAGCCTTGCGGCCGTACTCCCCAGGCGGGGCGCTTAATGCGTTAGCTACGGCACGGGAATCGTAAATAAAACCCCCACACCTAGCGCCCACCGTTTACGGCATGGACTACCAGGGTATCTAATCCTGTTCGCTACCCATGCTTTCGCTCCTCAGCGTCAGTAACTGCCCAGAGACCTGCCTTCGCCATCGGTGTTCCTCCTGATATCTGCGCATTTCACCGCTACACCAGGAATTCCAGTCTCCCCTACAGCACTCTAGTTATGCCCGTATCGCCTGCACGCCCGAAGTTAAGCCCCGGGATTTCACAGACGACGCGACAAACCACCTACGAGCTCTTTACGCCCAGTAATTCCGGACAACGCTCGCACCCTACGTATTACCGCGGCTGCTGGCACGTAGTTAGCCGGTGCTTCTTATCCAGGTACCGTCACCAAAAAGGCTTCTTCCCTAGCGAAAGGAGTTTACAACCCGAAGGCCTTCATCCCCCACGCGGCGTCGCTGCATCAGGCTTGCGCCCATTGTGCAATATTCCCCACTGCTGCCTCCCGTAGGAGTCTGGGCCGTGTCTCAGTCCCAATGTGGCCGTACACCCTCTCAGGCCGGCTACCCGTCGTCGCCTTGGTAGGCCATTACCCCACCAACAAGCTGATAGGCCGCGGGCTCATCTTGCACCGAAAAACTTTCCACCACACACACTAAAGCATGGTCCTATCCGGTATTAGACCCAGTTTCCCAGGCTTATCCCGAAGTGCAAGGCAGATCACCCACGTGTTACTCACCCGTTCGCCACTCGAGTACCTCTGCAAGCAGAGGCCTTTCCGTTCGACTTGCATGTGTTAAGCACGCCGCCAGCGTTCGTCCTGAGCCAGGATCAAACTCTCCATAAAAATGTCATCAGACACAGGCGAGCCTGAAAACCAGGCAAACAAAAAACAAAATTACTGACAAAAGAATTGAAAAAAGGATAAATAAATCACATCAACCAACACCAACAAAACATTGCTGGTCATCGACCGACACAACATACATCCACCACTTCAAACAAAACCATCATCAGCCCAACGCACACCCAACAAAAAAGGCACCACGCTGGGATACGCACATTACATAACGCGGAGACGTTAACACCACGCTGGCGTAACCACCATCAACCCACAATCCATATGAGCCAACGAGAAGCTGAAACAAGTCACAAAGCAAAAGACATACAATGCATCAGAATCAACACAAAGGTTGGTCAACAAAGTATCTAAACTTGGTTCATCACGCTATTGAGTTCTCAAACAACCTACGCACAC
>NZ_JBWJFG010000016.1:0-3515 GCF_056388495.1 Corynebacterium sp. TUM25020
TGAGTCGGTGGCTTTCCAGGCTGCGAAGGATTTGGTGTTTAAGGGTCTGGAGCAGCCGGCCGGTTACACTGAGCCGATCTTGCATGCCCGTCGTTTGGAGTTCAAGGAAAAGAACGGCATCGCCTAATTAGTTATATCTAGGGAGGCGCTGGTTCTCGCGAACCTCTGCAAGGTAGGTCCCGTCCCTGAGGCTCTGTTAACGGAGCCTTGGGGCGGGGCCTTTCTCTTCGACTGGTGCAGGGTAGACACTGGTTAAAGCCTCGGGCTACTTGTTATGGGAGTAGCGACGGGCTTTAGCTCGATTGCCACAGTCCTTCATTGAGCACCACTGTCTACGCAGACCGTTGGAGCGATCTTCGAAGAGAATTCCACAACGCTCGTGGCCACATATCTTTAATCGCTGTCGGTCATTAGTTCCGAAAAGTGCAACTGCGTCGGCAGCGACAAAACCTAATGCCTGCTCCAGCTCAAGATTCTTTGCCAGCGTTTTCTTCGGATCAGACTCTTCACTGTGAAGCGGATGTGGGGGGAAGGACTGGGCGTCCAACTGAAGTAAAGGCTGCCTAGTGGACCATTCGTTGAGTACATCGATTGTGGAATTTAACTCGAATGAGGAGAGCGTATTCATGCCGAGGCTATGCTCTGCCAAAAGTAGAACTGCCTCGCGAAGCGCCGTAACGCTTGCCTGATCAATCGGCGTTGGAGCTTCCACAAGCTCAGGAAGTTCGCGGGCCCATGACGTCGCCCGGCGAGCTTGGTTAAGCCAGCTGGCGAAGTCAGAACGATCGTTTAGAAGATCCACCGTAGGATGCAGCGGATCTTTACGGCGCCGAAGGGTATTCGCAAAGTCAAGAGCAGGCCGCTCGCCATAAAACACAAAAGGAAGCTGGCGAAGCTGGTTTGTGGATGAAGTATTCATAAAATCTACAGTACCTCTTGAACTAACCCCCTCAGGGGGTTAGTGTTGGAGTATGACACGTCGCACACTTCCTCTGGCTTTGTATGCGTTTCCGTTGGTGGCTGGATTCATGCTGCCGAACCTCGCGACCCCGCTGATGGAACTGTGGCGTGCGGATATTGGCTTCTCTGCAGGGACATTGACGCTCATCTTCATCATGTACCTTGGAGGGCTCGCGCCAGCCTTCTTGCTAGCGCCGGGGCTCAGTGATAGCTGGGGAAGGAAACGTACGCAGCAAGTGGCTGTGGTGCTCGGTATTGTTTCGTGTCTCTTTTACGTCTTAGCGGAAAGCATTCCAATACTGCTACTGGCTCGGATTCTCACTGGTCTGTGCTCCGGAGCCCTCTTGGTGCTAGGGCCATCTGCTGTGCAAAGTATGGCTAGTAAGGATGAATCCTCTAAAGCTACGCTCACGGCTACGTTAGGTATTGCAATAGGGTTGGCCGCCGGGCCCCTGTTTGCGGGCGTGATTGCGCAGTTGGCTCCATGGCCGACGAAGACGGTTTTCGTTCTTATGGCTCTCCTTCTCGCAATATCGCTGGTAGTGATCGGAACAGAGCTGGAGACGGAGCGTAAGCCCAGGAGAGACTTGTTGCCCCACAAGGGGCTGGGGAAGAAAGACAAGCGTGTTGTTCTTGCTGGTCTTGGGGCTTTTGGTCCGGGAATGACGGCTGCTGGAATTGTTTTGGCACTGTCTCCAACACTTCTCAACGGAATTAGTGAAACAAGCGGCCCCCTGGGTGCTGGCCTGATTGCAGGAGGTATGTATGCGGTTAGCCCGATCGCGCAGAGTCTAGTCCGTCGACTCCACAGTCTTGCGCACATCAGATTCTCTATGGTGCTAATCGCGTTGGCGATGTGCATCTTTGGCGCAGCAATGACGCAACAGAGCTTATGGTTCCTGATTCTAAGCGCGGTACTTATAGGTGGAGGGCAAGGGATTAGTAATTTGGGCAGCTTTGGACTGATCCATCAAGAGGTTGACGAAGATTCGGTGCCTGGAGCAACAGCACTTTTGAGTTTGGGTACGTATGCCGCTGCGAGTGTTGTTCCTCTGGCAGGTGGGTACCTCATCGATCTAACCGGATTGTCGATTGCAAGCCTATGCATGGCGTTAGGAGTGGTTCTAATGGTTGCGGTGGGGTCTGTGTTTGCCCGGCAGAGCTATATTGACCAAACAAGGAGTGCCTAAAAATGAAGATTGGCATTGTAGGGGCAGGAATTGCTGGCCTTGCGCTGGCTAATCTCTTGGATCATGCAAGAGACGAAATCCAACTGATTGACAGTGGATTTGCGAAGGATTATCGCGTCTCAGAATTATTTTGGCCGGCCCGTTTGTTTCGAACGGCGCCTGTCAGTGAGGAGATGATTCTGAATTATGTAGCCAACAATATTCTTGGTATGCGCCGATTTTACTAGATAATTTCTCGAGAGGACTATTCTACATTGATTTCTAATTCCGCTATTTCTCAAGGTGCCGAGCGCGTAACCGCCGGCGGCCTTCAGGTTGCCAAGACCCTTTACGACTTCGTGAACACCGAGGTACTTCCTGTCATTGGCAAGGATTCCGCCGAGGAGCAGGAGAAGTTCTGGGATGGCTTCGGCAAGATCGTCGAGGAGTACACCCCGCGCAACCGCGAGCTGCTGAACACTCGCGACGAGCTGCAGAAGAAGATGGATGCTTGGTACGAAGACCACAAGGGTGCTCAGGATCCGGAGGAGTACACCGCGTTCCTGAAGGAGATCGGCTACCTGGTCGACGAGCCGGGCGACTTCGAGATTACGACCCAGAACATAGATAGCGAGATCGCAGAGACTTCCGGCCCGCAGTTGGTTATTTCGGCGTTGAACGCTCGCTTCGCGCTGAACGCGGCGAACGCCCGCTGGGGTTCTCTGTACGACGCCCTCTACGGCACCGACGCCATCTCCGAGGAGAACGGCCAGGAAAAGGGCACCGGCTACAACAAGGTTCGCGGCGACAAGGTCATCGAGTGGGGCCGCGAGTTCCTGGATCGCGTAGTACCCCTGGAGTCCGGCTCCCACAAGGACGTCACCAAGTACGCCGTCGAGTCCGGCCAGTTCACCGCCACCATCGACGGCAATGACGTTCACCTGCGCAACCCGGAGGTCTATGCAGGCTACGCCGGTGAGGAGTCCAACCCATCCGGCATTCTGGTCCGCAACAACGGCCTGTACTTCGAGATCCAGATCGATCCGGAGTCCCCGATCGGCAAGACTGACAAGGCTGGTGTGAAGGACCTGAACCTTGAATCCGCAGTGACGACAATTATCGATTTCGAAGACTCAGTGGCAGCTGTGGATGCAGAGGATAAAACTCTGGGTTATCGCAACTGGCTTGGGCTAAATGTTGGTAATCTGACAAAAACTATTACCAAGTCGGGGCGAACCTTCACTCGTAAGCTGAACGAGGACCGCGTGTTTACCTCCCGCGATGGTGAGGAGCTGCGTCTGCACGGCCGTTCCCTGCTGTTCGTGCGTAATGTTGGTCACCTGATGCAGAATCCGGCGATCTTGGATCAGAACGGTGAGGAGATCT
>NZ_JBWJFG010000017.1:0-3495 GCF_056388495.1 Corynebacterium sp. TUM25020
AGCCGACTGACCCGACCAAGGCTGATACCGATGGTGACGGCTCCAACGATGGTGTCGAGGTCAACAACAAGGACAAGGACGGCAAGGACGCGCCGACCAACCCGAACGACCCGAACTCTAAGCCGGGTGAGGATGACCAGCCGGTTGGCTCGTCCGGTTCTCTGAACGATCCGAACAAGATCGGTGCCATCATTGGTGGCACGATTGTTGGCTCCGGTTTGATTGGTGCTCTGCTGGGTAACCACGGTGATGGTGCTGGTTCCTCTGCTCCGGGTAAGCCGGGTGAGGCTAAGCCGGGTGAGGCTAAGCCGGGCAAGCCGGGCAAGGGCGAGTCCAAGCCGGGTGCTGAGAAGCCGGGCAAGGGCGAGTCCAAGCCGGGTGCTGAGAAGCCGGGCAAGGGCAACGCTGGCGACCAGGGTGGCGACCAGGGTGCCGGTAAGGGCGCTGACAACGGTGCCGCTGGCAACCAGAGTGCTGGCAAGAGCAGCACTGGTGCTACTTCCCAGAGCACCGAGGCTGGTTCCCGTGGTGGCAACCTGGCTGTGACCGGTGTGTCCGGTCTGGCTATCACGCTGGGTGCGTCTGTGATTGCCCTGGCTCTGGGTGGTGCCCTGATGGCACTGCGCCGCCGCCAGAGCTAACTCCCACAAAGTTAGCCCCCAAAGCTAGCCCGCCAGGGCTAGCTCCCCCCGCCTAGCTGGCGCGGAAAACCTCCGCGACCAGCGGCAACTCCTCGAGCCCCGCTCCCGGTGTACGCACCAGGAGCGGGGCTCCTGGCATTCCAGACTCAAACCCCACCCACTTCAACCTCCGCGCATCCACCGCGCGGCGCCCCACCTGGAACCACCACAAAGCGTGCCCCACCAACGCCCACGAATCATCCGCGAAACGCACCACAAACACTCGATCCCCCAACTCCGTGCGCCGCAGCCCCTCCAGCGCCACCTCATTGTGCTCCGGAGCCACCGAAAACTCGGCAGCCGACAGCCGCTCCACCACGCCTAAACGGTGCGCAAAACCCTCCGCGTCCTCCACCACCAACGGCGCCCCAGCGCGGCACGCCCGCACCTTCCTACAACGCCACACCACCGGCTGAGCCCCCGCCCGCCGGCCACGCACTACCACCCACCCCAGTGGCTCCCCTGGCTCCACGGAAAGCGTCACCACTGGCCCCGGATTAGCCGTTTCCACCTCCACAGTGCGCGGCGCAGCTGAGATCGAGGGGGCGTCACCACCAGGCGCAAAAGAAAAGGGATGGCGGCGCAACAGCTCATCGCAGGCCTCCACCAGCTCCGCATCAGTGGCGTTAAAGCCCACCCCCACCGACTCCAACTGCGCCCACAACTGCGCAAACCCAACCGACGGCTGAGCCTCCCACACCGCGCGCAGACGCTCTACAACATGCGGAATACGCGTCGGATCCTCCGGATGCACAGCGCTAATCGGCTCGCCCGGCGGACGTGGCCTGCCCAGGCAGACCCGCGGCAGGCAACGCACGATCCAACGCGCGGAGCAGCACATCCGTCTCCTCCGCCGTCGTCACCGTCACGCGCACGCCCTCACCGGCGAAACACCGCGCCACCACGCCCTCGCGCTTCAGCGCCTCATCCAGCGCCTCGGCGCGCTCGCCCGCGTTCAACCACACGAAATTCGCCTGCGACGGATACGTCAGCGGCTCGGAGCCCTCCGCGCCGTCCGCAGCCCCGCCCGCCGCGCCGGCACTACCAGCGCCAGCCGGAGCAACCCCCGCCAGGTACGCCTCCACCCGCTCACGCTCCACGACCGTCGCATCCACACGCGCAGCCAGCTCGGCTTGTGCATCCACACTTGCGACCCCCGCCGCCTGCGCCAACGCATTCACACCGAAAGGAATCCCCACCTTATTCACGGCCTCCACCAGCTCCTCCGGCCCGACCAGATAGCCCAGCCGCAGACCCGCCAGCCCATACGCCTTCGAGAACGTCCGGCACACCGCCAAGTTCGGATAGCGCTTCAGCTCCTCCAGCGCCACCGGCGACTCCGCATCCCGGTTGTACTCCACATACGCCTCATCCAGCACCACCGTCACATCCTCCGGCACACGCGCCATAAACTCGCGGAACTCCTCGCGCCCCACCGTCGTGCCCGTCGGATTGTTCGGGTTGCACACAAACACCAAGCGCGTGCGCTCGCCGATCGCTTCACTCATTGCCTCTAGGTCATGACGCCCCCTCTTCAGCGGCACCCCCACTCCCACCGCACCGGCGATCTTGCACAGGATCGGGTATGCCTCGAACGACCGCCAGGCGTACACAACCTCATCGCCGTCCTTGCATGTGGCCTGCACCAGCTGCTGGCAGATGGCGGAACTGCCGTTGCCTACTGCGACATTGTCGAGGTCCACGCCCAACCACTGCGCCAACTTCTCCCGCAAAGCGCCCGAAGCCATATCTGGATAGCGGTTGAGGTGCGAGGTGGCGTCATTAATAGCAGCACTCACAGAAGGCAACGGAGCCAGCGAAGACTCGTTAGAGGCCAACTTCAGCGCGTTCGGGATCGAAGCGCCGGGGACGTAGGCGGGCAAGGATGAGAGATCGGGGCGAATCATACCTATACAGTGTAGTAGGAGGTAATGGGCGCAGTGGGCGGGGTAATGCGCGGGGATTTTGGGAGGGAGCGGGTGGTTGTGTAGGCTAAATGCGGTCGAGATTGTGGATACCTGAATTGGTATGCCGTGATACGACATCCGGAGGCGTGCCAGAGCGGCCGAATGGGGCTCCCTGCTAAGGAGTTGTCCCTTAGGGGACCGCAGGTTCAAATCCTGTCGCCTCCGCAACTTCGACAGAGTGCGTTACGCGCATGAGCTGCCCATAAAGCTGCCCGGTTACTTGTGGTGAGGTTCCGGGGCTAACAGCTGCGGACAGTGTTGTGGGGCGTGTGGTGCGCCTGTGGTGGTCCGCTGGGATTGTGCCGGCGTGTACGCACTTTGTCGAAGTTTCCAAGCGCCCGTAGCTCAACGGATAGAGCATCTGACTACGGATCAGAAGGTTGGGGGTTCGAATCCCTCCGGGCGCACGATTTCCTCGGTGCCGTCGGCTACTGAGTATGCGACATTCCTGCTGGTGAGGTGGGGATTTGTTGTTTTGTGCCCGTGGTGTGTAGAGTAAATCTTCGTTGCGAGGGCAACCTTGCAGCACAAACGTGATACTGGAAGCGGTAGTAGATATCGGCTCTGGTATTAGCAACGCGCCCGTAGCTCAACGGATAGAGCATCTGACTACGGATCAGAAGGTTGGGGGTTCGAATCCCTCCGGGCGCACCATTTCCCCCGTAGCTAGCGTTAACCCGCTGGCTGCGGGTTTTTGTGTTGCGGGGTGCTGGGGTTCCGGGGGTTAAGTAAAGAAAAGTGTGTCTTTTCCGGGCGTGTTGCGGTTATTTGATCCAGCCTTTTTGGATGCCGAGGTTGTGTTGGTAGCTGGTGTCGATGGCGGTGTCGTATTCTGCTGGTGCACCGAT
>NZ_JBWJFG010000018.1:0-3097 GCF_056388495.1 Corynebacterium sp. TUM25020
CATGCCTTGCTCAAATAGTTCAACCAACTGCTCGCGCTGATGCTCACTTAGCGAACTTCGTGCTCTCAATGAAAACTACTCCCCACTAGTCGGTAACTGATTTCTCAGTCCAACTAATGGGGAGCAGCTCAACTTGCGTGCTGACCGGGGTTTGAGCATGTCACAGGCCTAGAAGCCCGCGCAGCTAGTTCCTAGCGCTTGGAGAGCAAGCGGCTTAGTGGAACTGGCCCTCCTCGGTGGAGCCCTTCAGAGCGGTGGTGGAGGAGTTCGGGTCGACGGTGGTGGCGATCTTGTCGAAGTAGCCTGCACCGACCTCGCGCTGGTGCTTCACAGCGGTGAAGCCGCGCTCCTTGGCGGAAGCGAACTCGCGGTTCTGCAGCTCCACGAATGCGGACATCTGGTTGCGGGCGTAGCCGTAAGCCAGGTCGAACATGGAGTGGTTCAGAGCGTGGAAGCCAGCCAGGGTGATGAACTGGAACTTGAAGCCCATTGCGCCCAGCTCGTTCTGGAACTTGGCGATGGTGTCGTCGTCCAGGTGTGCAGACCAGTTGAAGGACGGGGAGCAGTTGTAAGCCAGCAGCTGATCCGGGAACTCGGAGCGAACAGACTCAGCGAACTTCTTAGCCAGCTCCAGATCCGGGGTGCCGGTCTCCATCCAGATCAGGTCGGCGTACGGAGCGTATGCCTTCGCACGAGCGATGCAAGGCTCGATGCCGTTCTGGACGTTGTAGAAGCCCTCAGCGGTGCGGCCGCCGGTCAGGAACGGCTTGTCGCGATCGTCAACGTCGGAGGTCAGCAGGGTAGCGGCCTCAGCGTCGGTACGAGCAACAACCAGGGTCGGGGTGTTGGCAACGTCAGCTGCTAGACGTGCGGAGTTCAGGGTACGGATGTGCTGCTGGGTCGGGATCAGAACCTTGCCGCCCAGGTGGCCACACTTCTTCTCGGAGGCCAGCTGGTCCTCCCAGTGGGTACCTGCAGCGCCGGCCTTGATCATGGCCTTCTGCAGCTCGTAAACGTTCAGTGCGCCACCGAAGCCAGCTTCGCCGTCGGCAACGATCGGAACCAGCCAGTTGTCAACGGAGGTGTCGCCCTCAACGCGAGCGATCTCGTCAGCGCGGGACAGCGCGTTGTTGATGCGCTGAACAACAGACGGAACGGAGTTAGCCGGGTACAGGGACTGGTCGGGGTAGGTGTGGCCGGACAGGTTGGCGTCACCAGCGACCTGCCAACCGGACAGGTAAACAGCCTTCAGGCCTGCGCGGACCTGCTGAACAGCCTGGTTGCCGGTCAGTGCGCCCAGAGCGTTGATGTAGGAATCGTCATCCTTGTTGACTGCTTCCCACAGGATCTCAGCGCCGCGGCGTGCCAGGGTGTGCTCTTCAACAACGGTGCCCTGCAGCTCAGCGACCTGCTCTGCGGTGTAATCGCGCTCGACGTTAGCCCAACGGGGGTTCTCGTCCCAGTCCTTCTGGATTTCTTCAGCGGTACGTGCCTTGCCGACGTTCGACATGTAGGGGTCACTTCCTTACTAATTAAGGGGAGAGTTATGTCTTGGTCCCTGCCCGGGGGTTCCTGGCGGGGGGACAGCGATTCGCACACTCGGAGGCCTAACGTCACCGTTAGGTGAAGTCTGCGTTTCGTGTCTCTGCCTATGAGAGTACCAACCCAAATAACCGCGTCAATGCCGGTCAGGCGGATATTTATGTGTGGGGGTGGTGACTCTTTTTGTTAATTTTGTGAAGTTTTTCTCCCTCCTGTTTCTTAATGACGCCCCAGGGTTAGAACGTGATCTGGCTCTCTTGCTGGACTTATAGGTGTGGTGCGCCACGGGATGAGGCGCGGCGTCAAAAAGAAAAAGAGAAATAGTCATGCCCGAAAGTCCCCGTCTGTGGGGGTGAGAAAAGTGCGATCTATAACCAACTTCGTGCCCATGGTGAGGGAAGTCACCTAGTCTTTGTGAGTAGAGACCTTTGAATAGGTAGATCGACCAATAAGTGAGGAGTCACCATGACCCAGACCGAGCGTGTAACCGCCGGCGGCCTTCAGGTTGCCAAGACCCTTTACGACTTCGTGAACACCGAGGTACTTCCTGTCATTGGCAAGGATTCCGCCGAGGAGCAGGAGAAGTTCTGGGATGGCTTCGGCAAGATCGTCGAGGAGTACACCCCGCGCAACCGCGAGCTGCTCAACACTCGCGACGAGTTACAGGAAAAGATGGATGCCTGGTACGCCGACCACAAGGGTGCTCAGGATCCGGAGGAGTACACCGCGTTCCTGAAGGAAATCGGCTACCTGGTTGACGAGCCGGGCGATTTCGAGATTAAGACCCAGAACATTGACCCGGAGGTTGGAACCACCGGCGGTCCGCAACTAGTTGTGCCGATCCTGAACGCCCGCTTCGCCCTGAATGCGGCGAACGCCCGCTGGGGTTCTCTGTACGACGCCCTCTACGGCACCGACGCTATCTCCGAGGACAACGGCCAGGAAAAGGGCACCGGCTACAACAAGGTTCGCGGCGACAAGGTCATCGAGTGGGGCCGCGAGTTCCTGGATCGCGTAGTACCCCTGGAGTCCGGCTCCCACAAGGACGTCACCAAGTACGCGGTTGAGTCCGGCCAGTTCACCGCCACCATCGACGGCAATGACGTTCACCTGCGCAACCCGGAGGTCTACGCAGGCTTCGGCGGCGACAAGGCCAACCCGACCGACATTCTGCTGTACAACAACGGTCTGTACATTGACATTCAGATCGACCCGGAATCCCCGATCGGCAAGACCGACAAGGCCGGCGTCAAGGATCTGAACCTTGAGTCCGCAATCTCCACCATCATGGACTTCGAGGACTCCGTCGCCGCTGTCGACGCAACCGACAAGACCCTGGGCTACCGCAACTGGCTGGGTCTGAACACCGGCAACCTCACCGAGGAAGTGGAGAAGGGCGGCAAGACCTTCACTCGTAAGCTGAACGATGACCGCGTGTTTACCTCCCGCGATGGTGAGGAGCTGCGTCTGCACGGCCGTTCCCTGCTGTTCGTGCGTAATGTTGGTCACCTGATGCAGAATCCGGCGATCTTGGATCAGAACGGTGAGGAGATCT
>NZ_JBWJFG010000019.1:0-1435 GCF_056388495.1 Corynebacterium sp. TUM25020
TGAACTGGCCCCCGAAAGTTGGACTGGTTTAATTCTAGGCGGTTAGGGCTTCAAGGGTCTGATTCCGATATTGCATCGGGGTCAGGCCCTTGAGTCGTTGTTGGACGCGTTCGGTGTTGTACCACCCGATGTACTCGTCGATCGCTTGGTTGAACTCTGCGACCGTGTCGAAGACTTCACCGTGGTACATCTCGGTTTTCAAGTGCCCGAAGAAGTTCTCCATGACCGCGTTGTCGTAACAGTTGGCTTTACGCGACATCGACTGAACACCGCCGTTGTCACCGATCAGATCGCGCCAGGAGGCGTGCTGGTACTGGAAGCCTTGGTCAGTGTGCATCATCCACCCGGGGTCAGGCGCACTCGCCGCGATCGCCTTGGACAAAGAATCGGTGGTCAACGCTGTCGACGGTGATGTAGCCACGGTGTGGGCGACGATTGAGCGGTCGAACAGGTCCATCACCGGCGACAAATACTCTTTGCGGCCTTGGACCCTGAACTCGGTGACGTCGCTGACAAAGACGGTGTTTGGCTGATCCGGGGTGAACTTGCGGTCAAGTTTGTTGTCAGCGATGTGGCTGATCGTCCCGGTGTAGGAAACATAGGGCCTGCGTTGGCGGATCTTGGCTCGAATGCCCATCTCACGCATGAGTTTGTAGACGAGTTTGTGGTTGACCACCCACCCCTGGTTACGCAGGTCAAGTAGCACTCGTCGATAGCCGTAGCGATGCTTGTTACGTTCAAAACTTGCCCGGATCGCGTCTTTGAGCTCGGCGTGCTTATCTGGCTGGCCGAGGCGTTTCTGGTGGTAGAAGAACGTCGACCGTGGGATACCTGCTGCCTCTAGGAGGTACTCCAAGCGGTGGTGCGACTTGAGGATGACAATCGCCTGGACTTTCAGGCGCGTCCCTGATTCCTCAAGTCCCGCAATTTTTTTAGATAAGCGTTTTCCGCTTCCAATCGCGCGATCCGGCGCCGTAGCTTCTCCTCTTCGGTCAGCGGCTTTGGCACAGCCGAGCCTTTGGGTCTGCCCTTCGGCTTCGGTTTTAACGCCTCATCGCCACCGTTACGCCATTGCCGCGACCAATAACTGACCAGCTGATCTGACGACAGGCCAAACTCACGCGCAAGATCCATCATTGTCTCGCCAGCAAGGTGTCGTTGGACAACTTCCTTCTTGATGTCGAACGAGTACTGCTGCTTAATCGGTTTCTCCACAAGACATAGCCTGCCATGCAGCTTAAACCGACGACAGAGCATACGGACGACGTATTTGGAGACACCAAGAGCATTGGCAGCGGCAGCACAGCCCATGCCTTGCTCAAATAGTTCAACCAACTGCTCGCGCTGATGCTCACTTAGCGAACTTCGTGCTCTCAATGAAAACTACTCCCCACTAGTCGGTAACTGATTTCTCAGTCCAACTAATGGGGAGCAG